>JAYUSX010000463.1:0-7156 GCA_043755475.1 Actinomycetota bacterium | reverse complement strand
GCGTGACGGTGGTGGCCAGCAGCGGATCGCCGAAGGTCGCGATCCTGCCGATCAGTTCCGCTGCGGCCACGAGCGAGTTGATGCCCTTCTCGGGCTCGAGCCCCGCGTGGGACGCCCTGCCGTGCACCACGACCTCGAAGGTGCCGACGCCCTTGCGAGCCGTCTTGAGCGCTCCCCCATCGGCGCTGGGCTCGACGACGAGCACCCGACCGCACGCCTGAGCCCTCGCTTCGAGCAGCGCCCGGGACGCCTCGGAGCCGGCTTCCTCGTCGGGCGTCATCAGGATCTCGATGCCCGAACGATCCGTGAGCGAGGCAACCGCGTGGATCGACTGCACGATGCCGGCCTTCATGTCGAACACGCCTGGGCCTGTTGCCGCGCCATCGACGATCGTGAACGGACGCTTGGCCAGGGTGCCGAGGGGGAACACCGTGTCGTGATGGCCGAGCACGAGCACCCTCGGCGCACCGCCCGCGCTCCAATGGACGATCGGTCCGGCGTCGGTGGCGATGATGTGGGGTCGCGACCCGAGCCGCCGCTCGATGATGTTCGACAGCACTGCTGCACAACGATCGAGCGCCTCGATTTCGTGCGACGGCGATTCGACACCGACGAGTTGTTCCAGGTCGGCCAGCAGGTCATCCAACGAGATCATGGGTGAGTGTCTAGCTGCTCACGCGAGCGGACGATTCGCCGGAAGCTCTGCAACGCCATGGCACCTGCGGAACCGACGATGACGACGACCGTCATGATCCTGCCCTGGTCGGTCACGGGGTGGTCGACGAGCAGGCTGATCGCTGCCACCGAGGCCAGGACCCAGGTGAAGGCGGCGGCACGAGCCGTGACGTCTTCCACCTGCGTCAGCTCGTGATCTCTGCCCAGCGCGGTGTGCTGGGCTCCCTCGGCTTTCAGCAGGCGCTCGAGCCAGCGCGCCGGGGCACCCACGACGAGGATCACCACCGGCGCCCACACGAGCAGCACCCCAGCGATCCAACGTTCGTCGGCCGCCGTGATCACCGCCCGGTCGTTCACCGCTGCTGCGCTGGCGAACGAGGCGAGCGAGGTGGCGACGATGACGAGGAGCGCTTTCACGTACCGCAGCACGATCACCTGAAGGCGGATCGCATGGCGCACGATGCCGTACTCGACCTTCGCGACCTCCTCGGCGAGCGTGCGGCGACGAGACGCAGCCAGTTCGAACAACGCGTCGGCTCTGGCGCGGTCGGGTTCGACGGCGTCGGACTGCACGAGTCCGGGGTACGCGTCGAGTTGGCGATCGATGCGTTGGCGGGCGATGGGGTTCTTCGCCACGAGGAGCTCGACGTTGTCCGGAGAGCCATGCATCGACGGGAGTGTGGGACTCGGGTGGGGGTGTGGGGCTCGGACGGGTGGTTGCAGCACCCGGCTCGATCGGGTGCTGCCGGAAACGTGCCATCAGGAATGGCCTCGCGGCTGGTGGAATGGGCGGGTGAATCAGCGCGACGAGCTCGGAGCATTCCTGAGGTCGCGACGCGACTCGCTGACGCCCGCCGATGTCGGGCTGCCGCACGGGCGCGCCCGCCGCACTCCGGGGCTTCGGCGCGAGGAGGTGTCGATGCTCGCCGGGGTGTCGGTCACCTGGTACACGTGGCTCGAGCAGGGCCGGCGCATCAACGCGTCGGTCGACGTGCTCGAAGCGCTCGCCCGCGCACTGCTGCTCGACGATGCAGCCAGGCGGCACCTGCTCGCCCTCGCCACTCCTGTGCCGTCGACTGCGGTCGAGCTCATCGAGCAGGCACCCGACGCACTCGTACGGCTGATCACGTCGATGGAACCGGCCCCGGCATACGTTCTCGGTCCGCGCTGGGAGTTCTTGGCGTGGAACCGGGCCCAGTCGCGGTTGTATCCGATGATCGATCGTCTGGCCGACGCCGACCGCAACCTGCTCTGGGTGATCTTCGCCGAGCCGACGACTCGCGCTCTCCTGGCGGATTGGCCCGCGCAGGCGCGCCGAATACTCGCCGAGTTCCGAGCCGGCACCGCGTCGCTGCGCACCGATCCCGGGGTGGTGTCGCTCGTCGAACGCCTTCGGGTCACCAGCACGGAGTTCGCCGAATGGTGGGCGCAAGCCGACGTCGCCCACTTCCAGACACGTCTGCGCACCTATGCGCACCCTCGTGCCGGATCGTTGGTCTTCGAGTACCAGCAACTCACCGCGAGCGAGTGGCCGAGCCTCAGAGTCGTCTGTCAACTGCCGGTGCCTGGCGACGACAGCGCGGCGCGCCTCGCCGCGTGGCGCGACATGGCATGAGCGCTCGCGTCAGTGCTCGAGGGCCGACCGTTCACGTCCCGGAGTCGAGTCGGTGACGGGAGCCGCGTCGACGTCGACCATCCGTTCGAAGACGAACTCGTGCTTCAGGAACGACACCTCGCGCTCATGACCGGGAAACGGCGGTGTGAGCGCCGACATCTGCAGGAGGCGCCACCCGTCGACCAGTGCTGCCGTGCCGTCGGGGTACGGCGGGTCGCTCTCGGGTTGCGGCCCGGCGCCGGCAGAGCCGTCGTGGAAGGCCCATCCCAGCACGTGCGCGTCGAGCGTGGGGCTCGCGAGCCACAGCATCAGCACCTGTTGGCGAGCGCTCATGGGGTGACCAATGCAGCGCGGCGCTCGGTACGGGTGAGGTACCAGTCGACGTCGAACTCGTTGTCGCCGGTGATGTAGCGCCACAGCCGCGCCCGTTGCACGGTCTCGAGGCGGTGAGCCGAGGGCTCGTACCACCTCTCCGAACCGCGCAAGGTGGCGGCCACCATGCCTGGGTCCATGCGAGCCCAGATGTGATCGTCGTTGCGATTGCGTTCGGCGAGGTCGCTCGTGTCCCAGAGGCGCACCTGAGGCACCGTGGGATTCAGCCGCAGCTTGCCCATCACCCGGTTCCGACTGCCGTGGTTCGGAGCGCCCGCATGCCACAGACCCTGATGGAAGATCACCACGGTGCCGGCGTCGCCGCTGAAGTACTCATCGCCCGCGAGGTGCTGATACCGAGAGACGTCATCCATGTTCACTCGTCGGAGGTGACTGCCCGGCACGAACCGGGTACCACCTTCGCGAGGGGCGACATCGTGCGGGAACCAGAACAGTTGGATGTCGAAACCCAGTCCCTCGTCGATGATCGCGTCGCAGTGGAGCCCCTGAGCCTTCAGATCGCCGGCCATCTTGAGGTGGACGAAGTGGTGGTCGACCACCGGGCCTGCTCCGACGAGCGAGGCGATCGCCCCGGCGATCGCGGGCACCCGCACCATCCGTCCGAACGCCGATTCGGCTGGGTAGGCATCCTGCAGTGCGGTGCCGGTGCGAGGGAGCGGGGCCTCGGTGTCGTCGCGGTCGCCGGTGATGCCGCGGAACTCGTCGAGCCACGCTCGCAGCAGCGTGGGGAGGTCCTCCATCGCCTGGGCGTTGATGTCGTCGGGCACGACGGCATCGAGGCGGAGGAACCCGCGGGCGACGAACGACGCCATCTGATCGGTGGTGAGCAACGGAGGTGCGTCCATGGTCACTCGTCTAGCGCATCTGGGCGCGCAACGTCGGCACCGGACGCATCCGGATCGCCCGGTCGCGTCACCCGGCGGGGATCGCGTCGACCGGCTGAGCCGCCACCGGCCGCTCGTGGAACATCGAACCGGCGAACCATCTGGCACCGGCGATCAGCACCACCATCGATCCCGCGGCCACGCCGTACGCGACCGCTCTCCCCTGCACGTCGTACAACCAGCCGGCCATCAGCGCCGCGATCCCCCCGGTGAGCGTCTGCACACCTCCGAGCAGGCCCTGTGCGCCGGCCTGGCGCTCCCGTGGCGCGACGAGGCCCACCGCGACGCCAGAACTGGAGACCGTGAGCCCGTCGCAGATCGCATGCACCATCGAGATCCAGAAGATCACGATGCCCGATGGCGCGTTGCCGTAGGCCACGAGGAACATCGCGCCGGCGAGCAGACCGATCGTGCCGACCCGGAACGGGCCGACCCGCTGGGCCAGGCGGCCGCCGATCGACCCGAGGAAGAACATCGGCACGGCGAACATCACGATGCCGAGGTTGGCGATCCACTCGGCGGTGTCGAGGTCGTCGAGCACGATCACCCACAACGCATCGAAGGTGCCGATCATGAAGAACACCGCGGCGCCCATGCACAGAGCGGCGACGTACGGCCGGTTGCGGAGGAGATCGAACGCGAACCGCGCCTCGCTGCCCGCGTCGACCTGCCGTTCGTCGACGTGCACTCGCATGATCATCGGGATGAAGCCGACGGTGACGACCGCGATCACCAGGAACGGGGCGGCGATGCCGAACGGCCCGACGAGCACCGCGGAGATGGCGGGGCCCGTGGCGAACCCGGCCACGTCGGCGGCGAGCAGCGTGCCGACGTTGCTGCCGAGGTTGTCTCGGTCGGACAGGATCACGATCCGCCGCACCGCCGGCAGGGCGGCCCCGGCGCCGATGCCCATCACCACGCGCGCGGCTGCCAACACGTAGACGTCCTTGCCCACCGCCATGATCAACAGACCCACCACCTCGGCGATGATGCCGATGAACACCAGCCGTCTGGCATGCCCGCGATCGGCCATCGGCGCCACCAAGATCTGCACCAGGAACGAGGTGAAGAACCCGACCGCGACCACCACACCGAGCGCCCGGGCCGAGATGCCGTACTCGTCGCGGAAGTCGTCGAGCACGGTGAACATGACGCCATAGCCGGCAGCGAAGGTGGCCGTGAGCGCGCCCCACGACAGGACCAGGCGACGCGACTGCATGTTCTCGACGCTACCGGTGGCTGTCGTCGAGCAGCGATCGAGTTCGCTCCTCGACGTAGGTGAGCAGCTCGGGATGGGTGATGATCCAGAATCGATCGGCGACGATCGCATCGTGTACGTGGTCGGCAACGACCGTGGCATCCATGCCGGACATCGCAGTCACCTGCGCGTTCGCTGCCCTGGCGCCCGGCTTGCGCGTCGTGTTCGTCAGTTCGGCCGGTCGGTTGCGCTGACTCTCGAAGATGTTGGTGTTCACCAGACCGGGGCACAGCACGCTGACGCCCACGGACGTGTCGCGCAGCTCGACACGGAGGGTCTCGCTGATCCCGACCACGGCATACTTCGACGCGTTGTACGGACCGATGCTCGGCCATGCGGTCAGACCCGCCATCGAGGCCGTGTTCACCACGTGGCCGCCGTCGTCGTTGGCGAGCAGCAACGGCAGGAACGAATGGAGTCCGTGGATCACACCCCACAGGTTCACGTCGAGCACCCACTTCCAGTCGTTGAGCGTGCAGCTGGAGATCACCCCGCCACCTCCGACGCCTGCGTTGTTGCACAGCACGTGCGCCGTACCGAAGCGCTCGACGACGGCGTCGGCCAGCGACTGCACGCTCTCGGCATCGGCGACGTCGGTGCGGATCCCGACGACCCCGAGCTCGTCAGCGGTCGACTGCAACGGCACATCCTCGATGTCGGCGATCACCACCTGCATCCCCGCGTCGACGAAGCGTTTCGCCATCGTCTTGCCGATACCGGAGGCGCCCCCCGTCACCACCGCGATCCGCCCAGCCAGCTCCTGCATGGTTCCCCCTTGTCACTAGCGTTGTTCCATGACCGATCAACAGCAGCACGCGGGCCTGATCTACTCCGACGGCGAGCTCTTGGCCGACCACGAGTATGCCCGCCCCCATGTGGTCGGTGGCCACCGGATGCACGGTGGGTTCTTGGCCGATGGCACCTACCAGCCGCCTCGTGCGCTGGTGCGCGAGCCAGCGCTCGACGCGTGGGCGGCAGCACTGGAGGCTCGGGGTGGCGCGTTGCTCGATGCGGATGCGTCGTTGCTCGGCGGGGTGCGTCTGCCGACCGTCGAGCAGGGCCGGGTGCTCCTGCGCAATGGTCTCGGCGAGACGTTCTGGAACAGTCTCACCATCACCGGCAAGATCGAAGCCAGGGGCCGCCTGCTCGCCGAGTTGACCTTCCCCGACCTGCAGCCGTTCATCGTCGACGACATCTCGCACATGGCGATCGGCCATCTCAACAAGGGGCTGCTCTACGCCCACGGCATCGACGAAGGCGGCCTGCCGGGTCGCTCCCCCGAAGCGGCGATCGGTGGCCACGACGTGATGTGGTTCGTCGCCCGAGACCTCGCCTTCGGCCCCGGCGCCTACCCGGACGTGGACCCACCGGAGAACATCGGACGACCCGAGGCGGGCGCCCGCTTCATCCCCGAGATCGAACCGATCGTCGAAGGGCTCGTGTCGTTGCTGACGAACCTGCTCATCATCGAGTTCCGCGCCGAGATCGGTTTCGCCGAAGCTCAGCAGTTGCTGCGCACGGGCGATCTGTTCGTCGACCGTCGTGCCGAAGCTGAAGAGGCCGCCGAGATCATCGGACGCATCCGCACCGACGAGGAGATCCACGTTCGATCGTTGCGGATCTACCTCGGCGAGCTCGCCCACGTGCAGTTCCGTACGATCGACGGCGGCACGATGGCCGGGGACGCCGTGATCAGCCGATTCTGGGACGGCCTCGTCCGGTGGGCCACGGTCGACCAACCCAAGCTCTTCGCCGCTCAGCAGCGCCAGCTGATCGAGGCGCGCATCGCTGCCCACCCGGCGGCCGCCGACGTACTCGCCGCGTTCAACGCCGCGGCGTAACGCAAGCGTCCGATGCTTCACCCCCATCACCGCCATCCCCGGTTCACGGGTGACGTTCATGTGGCAGGGTGCACACCATGCAATTGACGCCGCACTACGGGTCCGACCCGATTCTGGTACTCGATGGGCCACCGTCGGCCATCGGCGCGCCCGCGATCCGCCAACGGCAGCGCCTCGCCGACACGCTGTCGTCGTTCACCGACGAGCAGTGGGGTCATCCCAGTCGATGCGCAGGATGGACCAGCCGAGACGTGATCGTTCACCTCGACTCCACGAACATGTTCTGGTTCCACGCCATCGGAGCGGGCCTCTGCGGCGAGCCGACCCGCTTCCTCACCACCTTCGACCCGGTTGCATCACCTGCCCACTCCGTCGCCGGCGACACGACGCCGGCGAACGAACTGCTGGCGCGATTCCAGGCATCGACCGACGCATTGGTGGGCCTGTGGGCGTCCCTCGACGACGACTCGTGGTCGGCGCTCGCCGAGGC
>JAYUSX010000462.1:0-2876 GCA_043755475.1 Actinomycetota bacterium | reverse complement strand
GGAACCAACTCGTCGCGACCGGGGCGCACCGAGACGATCCGATGTTCGCCGGTCTCACCGATCGGCCGTGGATGTACTTCGTGCACTCGTTGCACGGGGTGCCCGCCGACCCCGCCGTGGTCGCTGCAACCTGCGACTACGCCGGCACGGTCAACGCCGCGTTCCGATCGGGCAACGTGTTCGCCACCCAGTTCCATCCCGAGAAGTCGGGGGAGTCGGGGCTTGCTCTGCTCGCCAACTTCGTTCGCCTGGCCGACTGCGTGCCGGCATGAGCGCGGAGCTGTACCCGGCGATCGATCTGCGTGGCGGCCGCGTGGTTCGTCTGCTGCAGGGCGACTACGACCAGGAGACCACGTATGGCGACGACCCGGTGGCGATCGCAATGTCGTTCGTCGATCAGGGTGCGACCTGGATCCACGTGGTCGATCTCGATGCGGCACGTTCGGGCTCGCCCGAGAACCGCCATGTGGTGGCGGCGATCGTCCACGCCGTTCACGGTCGGGCACGTGTGCAGACCGGTGGCGGTGTGCGTTCGGTTGCCGATGCCGAGGTGCTCGCCGACGTAGGCGTGGCCCGCGTGGTGATGGGGTCGGCCGCCGTTCGCGAACCAGAGCTGGTGGCAGAGGCCTCACAGATCGTCGCGGTCGCGGTCGGGCTCGACCACCGTTCGGGCGAGCTCGCCGTGCACGGATGGACACAGGCGAGCGGGGTGGAGTTGTTCGAAGCCCTCGGTTGGTTCCCGTCCGCGTCGGCGTTCGTGATCACCGACATCGGTCGCGACGGCATGTTGCAAGGGCCCGACATCGAAGGGCTTCGCGCCGCTGCGCTCGCCACGAGCATCCCCGTCATCGCCAGCGGTGGGGTCGCGACGCTCGACGATGTGATCGCGCTCGGCATGGTGCCAGGCATCTCAGGTGTGATCACCGGCAAGGCGCTGTACGAAGGCAGGTTCACGGTTGCCGAAGGCGTGGCGTGTCTTCGACGTATCGGTGGAGGAGTGACGCGATGAGGGTGTCGAGGGTGATCCCGTGTCTCGACGTCACCGATGGTCGCGTGGTCAAGGGGGTCAACTTCGTCGACCTCCGTGATGCCGGCGACCCGGTCGAGATGGCCGAGTTCTACGACCGCGAGGGTGCCGACGAGTTGGTGTTCCTCGACATCACCGCGTCGAGCGATGGTCGGCGAACGATGATCGACGTGGTGTCGCGCACCGCCGAGCAGGTGTTCATCCCGTTCACGGTCGGCGGGGGCATCCGATCGGTCGCCGATGCCCGATCCATGTTGCGAGCCGGGGCCGACAAGGTGAGCGTCAACACCGCTGCGGTCCAGCGGCCCGATCTGATCCGCGAGATCGCGGCCGAGTTCGGCACGCAGTGCGTGGTGTGTGCGGTCGATGCGAAACGTCGCGCCGACGGGTCTGGCTTCGAGGTGTTCCTCCACGGAGGGCGCACGCCGACGGGCATCGACGCCCTCGCGTGGGTCGAGCAGGCGACGTTGCTCGGGGCTGGCGAGATCCTGCTCACGTCGATGGATCGCGACGGCACTCGAGAGGGCTTCGACCTCGCACTCACGCGTGCCGTGTCCGATGCGGTCGGGGTGCCGGTCATCGCCAGCGGCGGCGTCGGCACCCTCGACCACCTTGCCGAAGGTGTGCTGCAGGGTGGAGCCACCGGTGTACTCGCGGCCAGCATCTTCCACTTCGGCGAGTATCGCATCGCCGATGCGAAGGCAGCGATGGCCGCCGCGGGGGTGACCGTGCGGCCGATCCCGCACTCTGCCCGATGAGGTCGAGGCGATGATCGTGCCGGGCCTCGTGGCCGCGCCGTTCACGGTGGTCGATGGCGGTCTGTCGACATCGCTCGAGGGGTTGGGTCATACGCCCGCCGGTGCGCTGTGGACCGCCGAGTTGGTGATCGATCGCCCCGAGGTGATCGTGGCCGCGCACCGCCGGTTCGTGGAAGCCGGTGCCGACGTGGTGATCACCTCGAGCTACCAGGCGAGCGTGGCCGGTTTCGAACGGGCCGGACTCGGCCGAACCGCAGCGATCGCAGCGCTGGCGTCCACCACCGACCTCGCTCGGCGATCGGGCGCTTCGTTCGTCGCCGCGTCGGTCGGCCCGTACGGTGCATGCCTGGCAGACGGCAGCGAGTACAGCGGTCGGTATGCGGCCACGTGGGCCGAGGTGCGAGCGTTCCACCGAGAGCGACTGGAGGTGTTGGTCTCCACCGGCGCCGACGTGATCGCGATCGAGACCATCCCGACGGTGGCCGAAGCCGAGATCGTGCTGGAGGAACTGGCACGGCTCGGGGCGCCGCCCGCCTGGTTGACGTTCACGTGTCGCGATCAGCACACCACCTGCGGCGGGCAGCCGATCGAAGACGCCGTCGCCACCGCGCAGGCTGCGTCGAACCTCGTTGCGATCGGACTCAACTGCACCGATCCGCGCCATGTGTCGTCGCTGCTCGCTTCGGCGCGCGAGCGAACCGAGTTGCCCTTCGTGGTGTACCCGAATCACGGCCGCACCTGGGACGGCGAGGCGAAGTGCTGGCTCGGCGACGGCGACGATCATCTGGCCAGCAGAGCAGAGGAGTGGGTTTTCCTCGGTGCTCGCCTGATCGGTGGCTGCTGCGGCGTCGGGGCCGACGGCGTTCGCTCGCTCGCTGACGTTCGCGATCGCCTCGCCGCCGCCTCCTGAGCTCGGGGGTGCGAGTGCCACGCGCCACCCCGGGGTGGTCGCAAACCCTCGGTTCGACCGGCGGGGAATCGGGCTGGGATGTGGGACTCGCGTGGGGGTGTGGGACTCGGGTTGGGGTGTGGGACCCGCGTGGGGGTGTGGAACTCGGGTCAGAGTGGGTCGGACGAGGGTCGGGCGACGG
>JAYUSX010000461.1:0-7229 GCA_043755475.1 Actinomycetota bacterium | reverse complement strand
CTCCGATCGTCTCGCCCTCGCCGATCGTGGCGATGTAGCGCCCGTCCACGGTGGCATCCGCCAGGCCGTCGAGGACGATCCACCAAGCGCTTGCCGGCTCTCCCTCTCGGCACAGCACCTCGCCCTCGGTCAGCCGGCGGATCACCGGCTCCCGCCCGACCACCCGCTCGATGTCGGCTGCCTCGCAGCCGGCGAACAGGGCCAGTTCCGACAGGTCACTCATGGTCATGCTCATCGTCTTCTCCATCTCCGGTCGGGCTGTCGCCATCAGACCAACCATCCGTTCACCGGTCAATCGACGCCGTTGCACCGGCGTCGCGTCACGACGTACCAGCTCAACGTCATGATGTGGCGGCTCGATGCACCGCCGCTCGCGGGTCGCTGACGCGCCGGTGCAACGCCCGGGTGGCGCTGCAGCGCTCGGTCAGTAGTACGTGTGGACCACGTGGACGCTGCACGGCGAGTCCTTCAGCACCCCGCCTGCGACCGAGCCGAGCATCCGTGCCGCCCCTTGCGTGCGCTTGTTCCCGACGACGATCATCGATGCCTTCGTGCTCCGGGCCTCGTCGCACAGAGCCGTTGCCGGGTCGTCCACCACGACGGCTGTGGTGATCGGGACATCGATCGTGGCGCGCAGCTCGGCTGCGAGGGTGAGCAACGTCTGCTCGGCGACGTCGGTGGTGCTGATGCGGAACCTCTCGGAGCCCGACGACGCCTCGACGACTGACACGCGGGGCACCGCCATCACGATGTGCAGCGGGCGTTGGTAGGTGTTGGCCATGTCGGCCGCGTTCCGTGCCGCCACCTTGGCGCTGGGGCTGCCGTCGATCCCGATCACGATGGTGTCCATGTGTGCTCTCCTCGGTGTGAGTGCGCCGCCCGGGAGACGGGATGCGTCAAGGCGATGATGAACGAACACCACGGCCGCGACTGTCAGCCACCCGACAGAGATCTCACATTTCCGAACACCTGCCAGAGCGGCGTCACCGATGCGCGGTCGACCCCCAAGCGGTCGAAGATCGCGCCGGCCTCGACAACGTCTGCGTCGTCGCCGCGTTCCACCAGCGCCAGCGCGAGATCGAACTCGAGCCCGGCGCGCCGGGCCGCGGCCACGCTCCGATCGATGGCGTCGCGCGCCGCCTCGTCGCGGCCACCCTGCCTCTCAGCGCCAGCACGGAGTCGTTCGACGTAGGCGACGAGGTTGGCGTCCATGTCGGTCGTGCCAGCCAGGTTGACGTACTCGTCGAGCCAGCCGCGCTCGTCGGCGCGCCAGGCCCGCATGTCGTCTTCGATGAGCCGCAAGCGAACCTCGTGGACAAAGGATTGGGCACCGATACTCTCGAATCGCTCCAACGACGACGAGAGCAGCTCCTGGGCCTGCCCGTGAGCGCCCGTGCGGGTGGCGAGTCGGCCGAGGTTCGCTTCGACGAGTGCGGTACCGGTCACGAAGCCGACGGAGCGCCACGTGCGCGCCGCATGGCGGAACATCGTTTCGGCATCGGCAAACCGACCCTGATCGCTGAGGATCTCGGCGATGTTGTTGAGAGCCATCGCCTCGGAGACCGGGTCGCCCGCAGTGACGGAGATGGCCGCAGCTTCCCGGTAGAGCGCCGCTGCCCGAGCCCACTCACCCTCGTAGTAGAGGTCGACCGCTCGGTTGTTGAGGTAGACGGCCTCGCCGACCCGGTCGCCTGCCCGACGGTAGAGCTCGGCCAAGTCGAGGGTGTCGAGAGCGTGACCTCGCATCCGGATGTGAAAGACGAGGTTGTTGATCAGCAGACCCGCTCGGGCCGCGACCGAGGGCTCGTCGATCGCGTTGCCCTGCGTGAGCGCGGCAGACGCAAGGTCCCAAGCGTCCAGATATCGACCCTGCCGGTAGGCCAGGGCTGCCTCGGCGACCTTGAGCCTGGCTTGCTCCACGATGTCCGAACCGAACTCCGTGCTCTTCCAGATGGCTCGGGCCTGACGAAAACACCTGGCCGCCTGACGCACATCTCCGGTGCGCTCGGCGATCTCGCCGCGCAATCGGAGCAGGCGGGCACGGTCGGGAGGATGCCGGTGGAGCCGCAGGCTGATGACGAGCGCCCGCTTGGCCGACTCGAACGAGCCGGCCATGTTCAGTGCCGACGCGGCTCGCTCAGCAACGCCGGCCAGCTCGTCGGATGGCGCGGCGCTGCGAGCCGCGAGAGCAGATTCGTAGAGCTGTGCGGCGGTGCCGAACAGCGACCGTTCCACTGCGTTCGAGGCCGCAGCGTTCGCGTACTTCCATGTTCGCGGTTGATCACCGGCTCGCTCGGCGTGCGCGGCGAGTCTGCTGATCAGCATCGGATCGGGTGCAGCGACCTCGCCATGCACCACCGAGGGCTGCTCCGTTTCGAGGTCGGCCTCGATCAGTTCGATGACGCTGCGATGTGCGGCTCGGCGCGCCGCGAACGACAAGCCGCCGTAGACGACCCTCCAGTAGGTGTCGTACCGAAACCGCACCACGCCCGGCGCAGCCCATTCGAGGAACCTGGCCAGCCGTTCCCATCGGTCCTGCCGGCGGATCAGATCGTCGCTGGTCACTCGGCCCAGCAGCGCGATGTCGACTTCCACACCCAGCACAGACGCGTGGCGGAGCAACTGGCGATCGGCCGGCTCGAGCGCATCGACTCGGCTCGACACCAGCGCCTCCAACGAGTCGGGCATCGGCGCATTCGGATCCTCGGCGAGCGACCTGACCAACTCCCCGAGGAAGAGCGGGTTTCCGGCCGACCGGGCCACCACCTCGCGCACCGTCGCCGCCGCGACCACCTGCTCACCGAGCAGCTGGTCGAGCAGGCCGCTGACGTCGTCGTCGGTGAGCGGGCCAAGACGGATCGGTTGCGGGTGCAACACCTCGTCGGGCACCGACGTCGCCAGCACCATCAGCGGTGTTTCGCCCAGCGCATCGATCAGGGCCTGCACCGCCTCGCGGCTGGGGTCGTCGGCGAGGTTGATGTCGTCGATGTAGACCACGGTCGGTTCGGTCACTGCGTGCTGGACGAGTTCGATCAGCAGCTGCAAGGTCTTCGTGCCGCGGAACTCGGGCACCACTGCGTCGGCCGCCGGCGTCGGAGCGACCTCAGCGCCGAGGGTGACTGCGAGGAGCGGCGCAAGTGGCACCGCGTCCGGCTGATGGCGAACGAGCCAGTCAAGGAGCTGCTCTCCTGCCTCTGACGATCCGGCCTCAGGTTCGATGCCGATCACGGCGCGCACCAATGGCTCGGTGACCGCATACGGGGCCAGTCGGTCGTAGGGCTGGCATCGCGCGAACGCCATCAGCAGGTCGGGGCACCGACGCACCACCTCCAGCGCCAGTCGGCTCTTGCCGATGCCTGGCTCGCCGGTGATGATCGAGACCGAACCGCGACCTTGACGCGCATCGCCAACGCGGCTCATCAGCAGCGCCAGTTCGTCGCTCCGGCCGCACAGCTCGGTGTCGGCGCGGTCGAGGTCGGTTCGGCGCCCGAGCACCCGCCCCAACCGGCCGGCGTGGATCGGCATGCTCTTGCCCTTCACCATGAACGGTTCGAGCGGCTCGTACTCCATCTCGGAGCTGGCCCAATCGACGATCGGACGGCTGGCCACCACCTCGCCACGCTCGGCCTTGGCCATCAGTCGGGCGGCGAGGTTCACCGCGTCGCCCATCGTGGTGTACACCCGCCGGCTCGGCGCTCCGAGGTCGCCCGCGAACACGTACCCCCGGTTCACCCCGGCACGCAGGTGCAGGCCCGGATCGGCGTCGATCACGTCACGGATCGCGCGCAGCATCCGATCCTCGTCTCCTCCTCGCGAGGTGGGAACGCCTGCGGTGAGGATGAACTTCCCACCGTCGTGATACACGTCGGTCGACAACCAGTGGACGCCGTAGCGCTCGCAGGCAAGGTGGACGATCGCGGCCAGCGACTGGAGTCGATCGGCGAGCTCGGGCCTCGGCATCGTGTCGGTGTGGGCGAACTCGACGAAGCTCACCGACACCTGCCGGTGCTCGTTTGCCGCTCCGGCGAGGATCTGGGCCGCCTGCTCCGGGGGGACGAACTCCGCCGGTCGGCGCACGGGAGGCTCGCCCGCGCGGACGCGCGACGACCCGAACACCCGAGCGAGCAGCACTCCATCGGGCGTGGCCCGGCCGAGCCAGGTGGTCGGCAACATCGCCGCAGCAGCCGCGGTCAGCAGGATCTCTCCGGCGTTCGCGGCAGCCTCGGCATCGACGGTCGCGCTCGATCCTGGGCCCGAGACCAGCAACTCGTCGTGGCCGTTGCGGACGACGAACAGGTCGAATTCGCCGCTGTGCGCCCCGATCGACACGGCCAAATGCACACGTTTGCCATCGGTGGTGCGGCGTGGGCTCTTGATGGTCTGGCGCATCGCATGAGCGGCCCTGCACGCTCGCTCGGTGTGCCGATCGCCCTCGAAGAACACGAGGAGGGCATCACCACCGAACTTCAACACGTCGCCGCCATGACGATCGCAGTCATCGATCATGCCGGTGAAGCAGTCGTTGATCACTGCGGTCAACTCCTCGGCACCCTCCCGGCCTTTCGCGGCGAGCCGCTCCGAGAGCCCGGTGAAGCCGGAGATGTCGGCGGAGACCAGCGAGCCGGGACGCGACTGATGGGCGAGCCCTTCGGGCCAGGTCAGCAACAGCCTCGGCACGTACGGCAACAGCGGATCGAGCTCAGACGTACCCAGCGAACGTTCTCCCATCGTTGAGGCCCAGCATGACGATGAGCCGTTACACCCACGCGTCAGCGGGGAACCCCGCTGATCCGGCGATGTCCTCGAGAGCGGATCGCAGCACGGGGATCAACTGATCGTCACCCAGCACCTGGCCCCTCACCCGGCGCTCGGCAGCGTCGCGAACCACCGTGATCAGGTACTGCGCCGACATCACCGCGCCGAGCGTCGCCACCACATCGTCAGCAGCGGGATGTGCACAGGTGGCGAGCAGACCGGCCGCCGTGACCACGGTGACGGCGTCGGCAGCGGAGAGCCTGGCGTCGAAGGCAGGCAGCACTTGGAGGAGGTGTCGGGCTGCTTGGGCCGGCGACGTCTGGGTGAGGAACCTGCTCACGAAGGTCTGGATGATGCGATCCCAGTACGCCGGGATCGGCTCTGGATCGGCGAGCGCCTGGTGCAGTGACGTGACCGAGGCCGCAGGATCCGTGTCGACCAGGACCCATGAGGTGGCCACCCGCGCCAGCTTCCGGATCGCCGCGACATCACAGGATCGGGCGAGCTCACCCACTCGATGGAGCCACTCGTCGACGAGCAACCCACGCAGACCAGCAGAACATGCGCCGTAGACAGCGAACGCCAGGACGAGGTTCCGTCCGCCCGCGACGATGTTCGGGTCGTCGATGGCGGCGACACGGTTGGCCGTCGCTGCGTTCATCTCGCCAGCGACGAGCAGGGTCGCCGACCGGATCGTCGCCGAGATCCCGGATGTGTCATCCTCGATCAGCTCGTCGAAGCGGTCACATGCATCGGCGAGTGCGACCAGGTCGAGACTCATCCATGCCCTCCCCCATCGGGCGTAGGCGATTCCGGCGCGCGCCGCGCGCTCGTCAGACCTGCCCATCGATGACCCGAACACCTGCTCGAAGCCATCGAGGTGGTCCACCAGATCGGGTCGACCCCACAAGAACATCCCCATCGGTGCACCGCACAGACGACCGGACAGCACGGTGTCGGCAGATCTGATCGCATACGTCATCGCATCACGCCAGTTGTCGACCTCGCGCTCGAGACGCAACGACCGACGATGGGCGTCGGGGGTCATCCACCCGTCCAGCGGCACATCCGAGATCGAGGCCATCCACTCCGCGTGGGCTGCCGACGCAGCCGAGCGCTCACCAGCACCGTCGAGCTGCTCGAGGGCGTATGCCCGGAGTGTGTCGAGCAGGCGGAATCGGCTGCCGATGACGGCGGGCTCGGCCACCACCATGCTTCGCTGAACGAGCGTCGCCAAGGTCGACAGCACCGGCTCGCCGGCCAGACCGACCGAGGTCAACACTTGGTGCGCCGCATCCAGCTCGAACCCCCCGGAGAACACGCCGAGGGTGCGAAAGACCGCCCGCTCATGTGGCGTGAGCAGGCGATCGGACCATTCGACAACGGAGCGAAGCGTCTGATGTCGGTCCTTGCCGCGACGGCGTCCGCCGGAGAGCAGCGTGAACCGATCGTCGAGACCGTCGATGATCGCACGAAGTCCCAGCGCAGCAACCCGCGGCGCCGCCAGTTCGATCGCGAGCGGATTGCCGTCGAGGCGGTGACAGATGCTCTCCACCTCATCGCGCTGGTCGGGCCGGAGCACAGCCCCCGACGCCTCGGCTCGGGCGAAGAACAGATCCGCGGCATCTCCTGTCGGGTCGAGTGGCAGGACGCGCTTCACCTGTTCGCCCTGCACGCCAAGGGGCTCACGGCTGGTTGCGAGCACGACGAGCCCGGCACAGGTGCTGATCAACGCGTCGACCGTCTCCGCGACGGCATCCAGGACGTGTTCACAGTTGTCGAGCACCAGCACGGCCTGCCTCTCGCCGATGAACGCCACGAGACCCTCGTGGCCGTTCACCAACGGGGCACCCAGCTGCGCGGCGATGGTGCCGACGATGGCGTCGGGGTCGTTCACCGGGGCCAACTCGACGAACCAGACCGGTCGGTCGTCGTTCATCAGCTGCTTGCTCACGTGTGCTGCCAGCCGCGTCTTTCCGACTCCTCCCTCACCCACCAAGGTGACCAACGGCGCCGAACGCAGCGCACCGAGCGCGTCGAGCAGCTCGGCCGTGCGCCCGACGAACGACGAGCGATACAGCGGCACGTTGCTGACCGATCGATCCGCTTGGACGCTGACCGCGGAGCTGTCGACGGGCACGGCGGCCGAGGTGCTGACCCGCCGTCCGGGGGTCGGCCACTGCGGGTCGAGCGGGACGCTCGTGTCATCGGCGACCCACTGCTCGAGACGTCGGACATGGGCGGAAGGCATGGTGCCGAGGTGCTCGGCGAGGTGCCCCCGGTAGCGCTGAAAGCTGCGCAGCGCCTCCGCCTGGCGACCCTCCGCAGCAAGCGCCACGATCAACAGACCTTGGGCCCGGTCGCGCAGCGGGTGGTCGGCCACATGCATGGTCAGCTCTGCGACGGCCTCGCCGAGACGACCGTCGCGGATGAGTTCGGCGGCGCGCCCCTCGATCGCGACACAACGCAGTTCG
>JAYUSX010000460.1:0-2903 GCA_043755475.1 Actinomycetota bacterium | reverse complement strand
CGAATGCCACGGCGTCGAGGAACGCCCACGTGTCGAGCTGTTCTTTCGTCGCGGTGCCGTCGCGCTCGGCCTGTTTGATGGCGAGCGCCGCCGCGAGTCCCTCGTCGAACTTCGCCTTCGCCTCCGGGTTCGCCGACAGCGCCGCATTGACGCCGTTGTAGATCTTCTCCCACACGCGTGGTACCCCGAACAGAATCTCCGGGCGTACCTCTTTGAGATAGACGGTGAGCTGGTTGGGGTCGGGGCAGCAGTAGACCGAGTAGCCGAGAATCGCCGCTTGGTAGTGACTCATCATCCGCTCGGCGATGTGTGCCATCGGGAGGTAGCTCACGGCGCGCCTGCCGACGAACGTGTCGAAGTCGATGCTGCGCCTCATCGATTCCACCGTGTACACGACGTTGTACTGACTGATCATCACGCCTTTGGGCGGGCCGGTGGTGCCGCTGGTGTAGATGAGCGTGGCGATGTCGTCGGGTGACGTGAGCGCAGCGAGCGCGTGCAGGTCGGCGACGCCACGCTCGAACAGTTCGGCCACAGGGCGAACGCCGTCGGGGCAGCCGGCGGCGGGTGGCTCGATCACGAAGATGTGCTGCAGCTCGGGCAGCTCTGCCCTCACCGCCATCATCCGGTCGAGGAAACCAGCGTCCTCCACGATCGCGATGCGCGCTTCGGCGTGGTGTGACAGGTACTGGATCTCCTCGGGCGACGAGGAGTTGTAGATGCTGACCGGGGTGGCGCGCACGAACTGTGCGGCCAGGTCGAGCCAGTGGAAGTCGGGCCGATTGCGCGTCATCAGCAGCACGCGCTCGCCGGGCTGTACGCCCGTCGCGACGAACCCGGCCGCCGCCCGGGCGACGAGCTCGGCCAACTGGTCGTAGCTCCAGCTGTTCCAGCTACCGGGGGTGGCGTCCTTCATCGAGTGAAGGGCCGGCACCGCTCCATGCGCGGCCACAAGTTCGAGGAACTTCCGCGGTGTCGTGGTGCCGGCGACGATGGCATCGATCTCTGAGATGGATGTGCTCATGCCCAATCCTCGCATTTCACATCACACGTGCAAGTCGTCGTGTGCCGATCTCGGGCGCGGAGGACAGCGCGCCCGTCGGTGCGGGTTGGGTTCCGGCTCGGGCTGGAACGGACACAGCCAGCAGACTGCCTGTCGTTCGACCGGATGCGGCACGTCTGGGTCCGTTCGAGAACGAGGAGAAGCCCCCATGCAGACAGCGGTCATCGTCGATGCCATCCGAACTCCGCTCGGTCGACGCAACGGCAAGCTCAAGGATTGGCATCCGGTGGATCTGGTGGCCGAGACCATGCAGGCGTTGGTCGGGCGAACAGGGATCGACCCGGCGATCATCGACGACGTGATCATGGGCTGTGTGATGCAGGTGGGCGAGCAGGCGTTCAACGTCGGACGCAACGCCGTCCTGGCCGCGGGGTGGCCGGAGTCGATCCCAGGAACCACGATCGACCGTCAGTGCGGCTCCAGCCAGCAGGCGGCCCACTTCGCTGCCCAGGGTGTGATCGCCGGCGCCTACGACGTGGTCGTGGCCGCAGGGGTGGAGGTGATGACCCGCGTTCCGATGGGCGCGCCGATGGCGGACGGTGCGTTCGGGTTCCCGTTCGGGCCCGCCGTCGGCGCTCGGTATGCACCCGTCGGTGGCCTTGTGCCGCAGGGGATCTCGGCCGAAATGATCGCCGATGCATGGGGACTGTCCCGCGACGACATGGATGCCTTCGGTTTGAGGTCGCAGGTGCGCGCAGCGCGGGCGACGGCCGAGGGGCGCTTCGAGCGCGAGATCCTGCCGATCCAAGCCGCGGACGGTTCGATGATGAGCATCGATGAAGGGTTGCGCACGACCACCTTGGAGTCGTTGCGCGCGCTCAAGACGGTGTTCCGTAGTGAGGAAGAAGGTGGCCGGGTGACGGCCGGCAACGCGTCGCAGATCACCGACGGCGCGGCGGCATTGCTGATCATGAGCGAGGAGCGAGCCGTCCAGCTCGGCCTCACCCCTCGTGCTCGTTTCGTCAACTTCTCCGTGGCCGGCGACGACCCGCGGATGATGCTCACGGCGCCGATCCCCGCGACGCGAAACGTGCTCGCTCGAGCGGGATTGACCATCGACGACATCGATCTGGTCGAGATCAACGAAGCATTCGCGGCAGTGGTGCTCGCGTGGGAGAAGGAGGTGCACCCCGACATGGACCGGGTGAACGTCAACGGGGGAGCGATCGCCCTGGGTCACCCGCTCGGCTGCTCGGGGGCCCGACTGATGACCACGCTGTTGAACGAGCTCGAACGCACCGGTGGCCGATACGGCCTCCAGACGATGTGCGAAGGCGGCGGCATGGCCAACGCCACGCTGATCGAACGGCTGGGGTGAACCTCGACATGTGATCGACGGTGCCCGCCCCGCCCGACCGACGCCTAACCTGTGCACATGCCTGAGTTCGGGACCGTCGTCTGGTGGGGGGCAGGCATCCTGATGGGTGTCGTCCTGTGGAAAACCGGCATCGGCATGCTGCGGAGCATGACCACACCCATGCCGCCGCCACCGCCGTCAGGTGAGCTGCGCAAGGTGAACGTCAGGTATCGGTGCAGCGTGTGCGGCCTGGAGATCAAGTTGACCCTCGCCCCCGATGAGGATCCGCCACCTCCGAGGCACTGCCTCGAGGACATGGACATCGTGGCACCGATCTTCGACTGACCGTTGCAGGTTTGTCCACAGCCTGTGGACAATCTTGTGATGAATGACAACGATGTAACGCTTCCGCAACCTGATCGTGGCCGATCGGTCACACTCCGTTCACCAGGCTCGGAACGGTCTCGGAACCCTGTGGAAGCCTCGGCTTCCGGGTCAGCGCGTCAATGCCACTTGGTGGCCGTGTAGAGGCCACCGAGCAGG
>JAYUSX010000459.1:0-7250 GCA_043755475.1 Actinomycetota bacterium | reverse complement strand
GGGTTGGTGGCATTGCGCAGCAGGTTCTCGAGCTGATCGAGGTCGCCGAGCTCTTGCATCGTCTGCATGGCCTGGCCCATGCCCATCGGTTCCTGACCTTCGAAGTCGTAGCTCTGGTTCCATTGCATCTGAGGGAACATGCCGCGCAGGTTCTGACCGAGCTGATCCATCTGCCAGCGCAGGTCCATGTCCTCCATCAGCTGATCGCTCAACTGCTGCAGCTGTGACCGCTGCTCGGGGGTCATCGAGTTGAGCATCGCCTGCATCGCAGCCATGCGCTGGGCCATCTGTTGCAGCAACTCTTCGAGGCTCTCGGGGTTCTCGGGGAAGAAGTCGCCGAACTGCTCCATGAACTGTTCGAACTGCGGATCCTCGCCACGCTGCTGCCGCTCGATCATCTCGTTCAACGCAGCCATCATGTCCTTCATGCGGGCCAGGTCCTCGGGAGACATGTTCTGCACGGCGCTGCTCATTTGGTCGACCATCTGCTGCATCAACTGTTCGCGCAGCTTGTCCATCAGCTGCTCGAACCGTTGCGCTGCCTCGGCCGACTCGAAGTCGTAGGCGCTCAGCTCGCGCACCTTGCCGGCGAGGTCGTTCGGCAGCATGTCGAGCCGGAAGTTCCGGTCGGCAGCGGAGTTCTTGGCGGCCTCGGCCCGACGCTCGTCGCCGCTGTTGGCTGCCTCGGTGGTGGCGTTGTCGATGGCGTGGCGTTCTTCGTCGACGATGTCGTTCAGCTCATCGGCGATCTCCTGGTACACCCCACCCAGATCGGAGCGATCGAGGCGATCCTGGCGTTCTTTGCGGAGCTTGTCCATCAGCTCGCGCAGGCCCTGCACGCGTTCGCCGTTGCGATCGTTCATGCCTTGCTGCATCAGCCGGCGCAAGGCACTGTTGATGTCGCCGTGGTAGAGCAGATCGTCGTTCAACTCGTCGAAGAGGGCGTCGGCATCGAGGTCGAAACCCTTCTGCGATCCGTCCCAGCGCGAGTAGGTGAACCGGGCTGCCATGCCTGGACTGTACCCCTGATCACCGTGCAGCGCCCGTGCTGGACCCGGTCATCATCGAGGCGGCGAGTACGCCCGATCACGGTGGGCGAGCAGTTCGAACTCGCCGAGACGGGCCACGAGGAGCAGGCGTGCCACAGCACCGAGTCGACGCCATCCCGGCTCGCGGTGACCGCGAGCTCGCCACAGCACCGGATATGCCCTCAACGCCCACACCAACCGGGCCATGGCCGGCAGTCGACGGAACCGGAGCAGCAGGGTTGCGACGCCTCCGGGCGACGGCGGTTGGTGCACCGACAGCAGCAACAGCGGCTGATGTCGGGCGAGCGCCGGGCTGAGGGCGGGCACGACGGCGAACTCACCGCCTTCGATGTCGATCTTCAACAGCACGTCGTGGCCGGAGCCGCCGCTCATCCCGGCCGTGCGATATGCGTCCTCGAACGCTCGGAGTGCTCCACGCGTCACCACCTCGGCCGCCTCCGCCCCCCTGGATGTGCCGCTGGATGCGGCTCCGGTTCCGCCTCCGGTTCCGGCACTGGCCCCCGGGACGAGTGCTGACCGGGCGTTGCCGAGACCGAACGACGAGGCCAGTCGGGCCCGACCATCCTCGGCTGCCCACGCCACCTCGTCGACACGAACGAGATCGCTCGCTCCGGGGTTGGCCGCGACATGTCGCCTCAGGACGTCGGCAGCGACGGGATCGGGCTCGATCGCCGCGACCGACGTGCCGTACGCGGCGGCGAGGAGCGAGAACGGCCCGATCCACGCGCCGACGTCGATCAGCAACCCGCCGGGTCGGGCCCAGCGGCACAGCACCTCCACGGTCGCCGGCTCGAACGAGCCGTCGGAGAGCGCCGACCAGAAGTCGCCGTAGCGCTCCTCACCGGTGTCGACGACCCGCAACTGCTTCGAGCCCACCACGACGTGCCGCCACGTGACGGAAGGATCGCTGCGCTGATCGGAACGAGGATCCCGGGGCTCCACACTCGGACGGTACACGTCGAGCGCCACCACCCGAACGGGCGCCCGTGATGTGTCCGTGACCTGCCAATGACGTGGCGACGGCATGGCGACGGCATGGCGATGGCGCGGCGCTGTGATCGAGCTTCAGGTTCGTCGATGAACGACCGATGAACTATCTGCGCGAACGATGAATAGACCTCCTGTCATCACTTCCAACGAGATACCCTGGCACCCAACATGCGAGTCCCCCGCACCTTCGCGTTCGTCGACCTCTCCGGTTTCACGAACTACACCGCCGCCTTCGGCGACGACGCGGCCGGACGCATCCTGAGCGCGTTCCGAAGCCTGGTGCGCGAGATCGCCAGTGAGCGCGGTGTGCGCATCGCCAAGTGGCTCGGCGACGGGTGCATGATCGTCTCGGTCGATCAGGCGAACGCGATCTCGTTCGCGCTCGAGCTCGAGAGCCGTTCGGCCGAAGTGTGCGAGCCCCTCTCGCTCAGGGTGGGCATCGCGACCGGATACGCGCTGCTGTTCGAGGGCGACGACTACATCGGCTCGGCCGTCAACATGGCCTCACGGCTGTGTGACATCGCCGGTCCGTTCGATGTGCTCCTGCCCACGATGCAGCTCGAGCGGATGCCCGAGGGAGTGACGGCCACACCGCACGGGTCGGTCGAACTTCGCGGGTTCCCTGGTTCGATCGAAGTGGTCGAGCTCGGTGGTACCCCCGCACCGGTCACCAACAGCGACACCGGTGAACTCTGGACGCGAACCCCGTTCGGGTGAGCGAACGGTCGGGCATCGACATCGGGAACTTCACGGGGAACGAGACGGGGGCGGGCACCGACCCGAGTCGTGTCGACCTGGGTGGGGTCGTCGGCTCCACGGTCAGTGAATCCCTCATATCGCTCCAGGACGACCTCGAGGTCGCAGCCGGGCTGCAACTCGGGCACGTGCGACTGACCGTGCCCTGGGCGACCGCTCAGCCCAAGCCGGGCATGATCGACGGTGGCGTCCTCGAGATGGTGCAGGCGACCGCTCAGGCCGTCCGCGCGGGCGGTGGACGCCTGTGGCTGTGCCTGCTGAGCCCCGACATACCGCGCTGGTTCGACGACGAAGGTGGCTTCGCCGACGAGTCGGCGGCCCGCCACTGGTGGCCGCGTTGGGTGGAGACCATCGCCAACGGTGTCGGCGACGACGTCGACGGCTGGGTGCCCTTCGAGGCGCCGTACGCGATGGCCAACCGACTCGAGCCGGCCGATCCGCGCCGTCATGGCACGATCGTCGACACGCTGCTCGTCGCGTGGCGTGATGCGTGGCGCCTGTTGCACGGACCGCATCCGATCGCGACGTCGCTCGACGTGCGCACCGTCGTCATCCCCCGCAACGACGTCGTCGCTGCCGAGCTCGCTCGTCGCGAGGCGCACTTGCGGTGGCACACATGGTTGCGCGCACTCCGCGACGGGACGATCACGATCCCCGGCCGAGCCGATCGAGAGCTCGCCGACCTCGCTGGTTCGTGCGATCAGCTGGGCATCGCGGTGAGCGGCAGCACGGCGGTCGACCTCGAGCCATTGCTGCACCGCACCGCGGAGGAGGGTCCCGGCCGACCCCTCGCGATCACGTTCCGACCCACCGGGCCCGATCGCGATGCCCGCGGCGAAACCGTCGACATCGTGACTCGGCGGGCCGTCGAGCTCGCTCGGTCGTTCCCGCTCGCACGGATCACGTTCACCGACCTCGACGCCGTCTCCGTGGCCCGGGGCTGATCCCGAGCTGGCGAGGTCAGGCCGCGGTGGTCAGCTGCGGCTGCGGTACGTGGCACCTGTCGCCGAGGAGTCCTTGTTCAGCCGCTTCGACAGGTGCAGGCCTTCGAGCACGAACTCGACGGCTGCGGCGACGGCCGCTGGCGACTCGTCGCCGCCGGTGAGCGACACCACCGCGGCGCGCAGCGCGGGGATCTGCTCGACGAGGTGCGCCTCTTCCGACGATGCGACGTCTTCGCCCGTGTGAGCGACGATGCCCTCCTCGAACGCGGCGATCACGTCGCGCACCTGATCGGGCGACACTCGCTCCTTGTAGACCGTGAGCACGGCCCCCTTCACCAGGTTCTCGAGGATCACACCGTCGCGACCCTCCTCGAGCGAATCGATCTCGATCTTGCCGCTCGACGATGCCGCAAGCGCATCGAGGTCGCAGACGCGAGGCACCACCGAGCGCTCCCCTGCGCGCAGACCGCGACGAAGTGCGTTTGCGCCGAGCACCTCGAGGTTGCTCACCGACAAGCGCACGCTGACGCCACTGCGCTGGTTCACCTGATTGCTGGCTCGCGCCATCTGGCTGAACATCGCCACGACCCGCTCGAGGTAGTCGGGCATGTGAACCGAGACGTCACCCACCGAGGCCGGGCGGACCTCTTGACGCATGATCGCCACCTCGGTCTCGGTGTCGAGCGGGTAGTGCGTGCGGATCTGGCTGCCGAAGCGGTCTTTCAGCGGGGTGATGATGCGCCCGCGATTGGTGTAGTCCTCGGGGTTCGCGCTGGCGACGAGCATCACGTCGAGCGGGAGCCGGATCTTGTAGCCGCGGATCTGGACGTCTCGCTCTTCGAGCACGTTGAGCAGACCCACCTGGATCCGTTCCGCCAAGTCGGGGATCTCGTTGATCGCGAAGATCCCGCGGTTGGTGCGTGGCACGAGTCCGTAGTGGAGCGTCAACTCGTCGCTGAGGTAGCGACCCTCGGCGACCTTGATCGGGTCGACTTCGCCGATCAGGTCGGCGATCGACGTGTCCGGCGTCGCCAGTTTCTCGCCGTACCGTTCGTCGCGGTGCACCCACGTGATCGGCGTGTCGTCGCCGTGGTGCTCCACGAGGTCGCGGGCGTGTCGGCTGACCGGATGGTATGGATCGTCGTTGATCTCACTGCCCGAGATGATCGGCATCCACTCGTCGAGCAGACCCGTGAGCGAACGGATCATCCGGGTCTTCGCCTGTCCTCGTTCGCCCAGGAAGATCACGTCGTGACCGGCGAGAAGAGCGTTCTCGAGCTGGGGCATCACCGTCTGCTCGTAGCCCATCACGCCGCTGAACAGCGGCTCACCGGCAGAGATCCTTGCGACGGCGTTCCGGCGGATCTCTTCCTTGACGGGGATGGACTGCCAGCCCGATGCCTTCAACTGGGCCAAGGTGGCCGGAGCGGGGTGCGAGGTCGTCATGAATTCGACCCTACATCGGCGATCACCGCGGTGCTCTGGCTGGAACGGCCACGTCACACGACCCTCGCCTACCATGCGCCCCATGGACTCGCTCACGGACGGGATCGGCCGCTGGAGAGCTCGTCTCGCCGACGACGACGTCAGGCGCGACGGTGTCGGTCTCGAGCTCGACGACAGCACCTGGCCGGCGATCTCGGTGCCCGGCCACTGGTGCTCCGTTCCCGAACTTGCCGACAGCTCCGGGCCCGTGATGTACCGGGCCGACCTGAACCATCATGCACCCGCCGACGGCGAGCGCGTCTTCGTGGTGTTCGACGGCGTGATGTACCAGGCCGACGTGTGGCTCGACGGTGCCTATCTGGGTGATCCGGAGGGCTACATCGCTCCCCACGCATTCGACATCACCGACCTCTCCCGGCTGTCCGACGATCACGTGCTCGCGGTGGAGGTGTCGTGTCCGCCGCAGTCGTCCGACGCGCCCAAGCGCACGCTCACCGGCACGCTGCAGGACGGATCGGTGTTCGATCGCCGTTGGAACCCCGGTGGACTGTGGCGCCCGGTGCGGCTGGAGACCACGGGAGCGGTGCGGATCGATCGCTGCCGCGTGCTGTGCCGCGACGCCAACGACACCCGCGCCCACTTGCGTCTCGCGGTGCGCCTCGACAGCGATGCTGCCCGCCAGGCCAAGGTGCGCACCATCATCGACGGCGTGGTTCTGGCCGAACAGGACCACTCCCTCGCCGAGGGGAACAACGAGATCGCGTGGACCGTCGACGTCTCCAAGCCGCGCTTGTGGTGGCCGTGGTCGATGGGCGACCAACCGCTCGCCGAGGTCGTGGTCGAGGTGTCCGTCGATGGCGACGTCAGCCATCGTGCGTTCCGTCGGACCGGCTTTCGCGAGATCGCGATGCAGGACTGGGTCTTCTCCGTCAACGGCGAACGGCTGTTCACGAAAGGCGTGAACCTCGCGCCGTCGAGCACCGATCTCGCAGGCGCTCCCGGGTCGATCTTCCGACGAGATGTCGAACTGGCTCGCGAGGCCGGGCTCGATCTCGTGCGATGCGTGGGCCACGTGACTCGCGATGAGCTGTACGACGCCGCCGACGAGCTCGGTGTGCTGGTGTGGCAGGACCTCCCGCTGCGGGGCGCCTACGCGCGCACGGTTCGCAAGCAAGCGGTGGAGCAGGCCCGGTCGGCCGTCGACGTGCTGGGCCACCATCCGTCGATCGCCGTGTGGTGTGCGCACGACACCCCAGAGACCACGATGCTGCGTCAACAGCTGCCGACGTGGAACAAGACGATCCTGGATCGATGGGTCAAACGGGCGCTCGAACGTGCCGACGAGTCGAGGCCCTCGCTTGCGAACAGCGGCGTGCCGCCTCACCTGTCACAGCTCGACGGCTCCGACAGCCACCTCGCCTTCGGTTGGGGGCGCGGCGACGAGCGCGACCTGTCCGGCTTCGCAGCGGCGCTGCCCCGCATGGTTCGCTTCGTCGGTGCGTTCGGTTCGCAGTCGGTGCCCGACGACGCAGCCGAATGGGTCGACACCTCGGCGTGGCCCGACCTCGACTGGCCCACGCTCGCCGGTCGCCACGGCGCCGACATCGAGCAGTTCGCGCACCACCTGCCGTCGCACGGCCACGCGTCGTTCGAGCAATGGGCTCGCTACACACAGCGGTATCAGGCCACCCTCTTGCGCCACCACATCGAGACGCTGCGCCGCCTGAAGTACCGACCGACGGGTGGCTTCTGCCTGTCGTCACTGGCCGACGCGGCGCCGCGCATCTCGACCGCGGTACTCGACCACGAGCGGCGGCCGAAGCTCGCATTTGCCTCGATCACCGATGCGTGTCGAGCGGTGATCGTGGTCGCCGACCGGATACCCGACCAGGTGTCGGTCGGGGCTGCATTCGCCCTCGACGTCCATGCGATCAGCGATCGCCATCGCTCGCTCGACGACGTCGTGTGCACGGCGACGCTGCGGTGGCCCGGCGGCATCCATCGATGGCAGTGGAGCGGCGACGTGCCGCCCGACGACTGCGTGCGCATCGGCACGATCCAGTTC
>JAYUSX010000458.1:0-7267 GCA_043755475.1 Actinomycetota bacterium | reverse complement strand
TCTTCCACGGCATCGTCGATCTCCATGCGCTCACGGTCACCGACACCCCCGGCGCGTTGGGTGACGCGACGGTGCGCATGGCGGCGATGCTGTTCGCGGTCGGGCTCGACCCCCAGGTCGCGACGGTGTTCGTGCAGAGCCACGTGCCCGAGCACACCCAGCTCGGGTGGGTGATGGAGTGCATGGTCAGCTTCGGCGAGCTCAGCCGGATGACCCAGTTCAAGGACAAGTCGGCCAAGCGCGAGGGCGACTTCATCTCGGCCGGCCTGTTCACCTACCCGGCGCTGCAAGCCGCCGACATCGTGCTCTACGACGCCGACGAGGTACCCGTGGGCGAGGATCAGCGCCAGCACATCGAGATCACGCGAGACATCGCGATGCGGTTCAACAGCCGCTTCGGCGACACCTTCGTGGTCCCCAAGGCCGTCACACCGAGGGCCGGAGCGCGGGTGATGGACCTCCAGGACCCGACGTCGAAGATGAGCAAGTCGGCCGGGAGCGACACCGGCCTCGTGTACTTGCTGGAGGAACCGGCGGCGATCATGAAGAAGTTCAAGTGGCCGTGACCGACAGCGACACCGAGGTGCGCTACGACCGGGCCGAGAAGCCCGGGATATCGAACCTGCTCGACATCCTGTCCGCATGTTCAGGTGAATCCGCCGAATCACTGGCCGAGGGCTACACCCAGTACGGCACGCTCAAGACCGACACGGGCGACGCCGTCGTCGAGATGCTCCGGCCCATCCAGGCCCGCTACCAGGAGCTGATGACCGATCGCGGCGAACTCGCCAGGCTGCTCCACGTCGGTGCCGAGCGCGCCGGCGCCGTCGCCAGGACAACCCTGGCCCGGGCGTACGACCACATCGGCCTCCTCCCCCGCTGACCCGAACGGTCAGGGCTGGGTCGCCCCGGTCATCTGGCGGATGTACTCCCGCTCACACGGTCTCATCGGCCTCAGAGGTCGTCCGCTGCCTCGAGGGCGGGTGCTGCAGGGCCCAGGCGGCGCACCAACGCCACGGTGTCGGGGGATGAACCTCGCTCCTCGAGCCAACGGGCGCCGATCTCCTCGTGGTCGTGGTAGGTCCGGAACCGAGTGGTGCGCGGCCCGACGAGCGTGGCCAGCACTCGACCGACCGTTCCGAGGCCGGCTTCGAGCTTGCCGATGTCGTGGAGCAGCGCCGCCGCCATCTCCTCGCGGGTCGCCTCCGGACGGGCACTGATGAATCGACGGGCGACCAGGATCGCGTGCCGCCGGTCGGGGTTCGACAACCGACGCCACAACTCACCCTCGGCATCGGTCAGGAACGACGTCGCCCATGCAGCGTCGTCCGCGGACGGTGGTGCCGACGACAGCGAGCCGGCGAAACGGCGCACGAGATGGCCGACGTGCGCAGATGCACTCATCGCTTGGTCGCCCGCGGGTGCGCAGTGCGATACACCTGCATCAGGCGCTCCGTGCTGACCTTGGTGTACACCTGAGTGGTCGACACCGATGCGTGACCCAGCAGCTCCTGCACCACTCGCAGGTCCGCGCCATGATCGAGCAGGTGTGTGGCACACGAGTGCCTCAACACGTGCGGCGACAGATGTGCCTCGTCGATCCCGGCGCGCCGGCCGTACGTCTTCACCACCGACCACGCGAGCTGGCGAGACATCCGGCCGCCCCGCTGGTTCAGGAACACCGCTTCGGCATCGCCTCGGCGGGCGAACCGCGCCGGCACGAGGTGCTTGCGACCCGACTCGCCCTGCCACGCGCGCAGCGCCTCGATCGCAACGCGGCCCACGGGAACCAGCCGTTCCTTCGAGCCCTTGCCGTACAGGCGCGCGGTGCGACGGTCGAGGTCGACATCGCCGATCGACAGACCGCACACCTCGCTGATCCGGGCGCCGGTGGCATACAGCAGCTCGAGCATGGCCCGGTCGCGCAACGACACCGGGTCGGTTCCCACGACTGCATCGAGGAGGCTGGTCACCTCGGCCTCGCTCAACGGTTTGGGCAGCCCCGCGGGCACACGCACGCCTTCGAGATCGCCGGTCGGGTCATCGCTGCGCAACCCTTCTTCCACGAGGAACCGATGCAGCATCCGGATCGCTGCCAACTGGCGCGCGACCGAGGCGGGAGCACCCACGGTTCGGCGCTGCGAGACGAAGGACTCGATGTCGGTTCCCGCCACCGACACCAGGTCGTGGCCGCGCTCGTGGACCCATGACCAATACCCCTTCAGATCACGCCGGTATGCCGCCAGCGTGTTCGCCGCACGACCGCGCTCGGCCGCCATCCACGAGAGGAACTCCTCGGCCTGCATCGGCAACAGGTCGTCGGCGTCAGCAAGGTCGCCAGCACGGTCGTTGGCACGGTCGTTGGCACGGTCGCCGAGGCGCGACGTTCGAGCCACGACCGGTCACACCCGATCGCCGGCGGCGCGCAGCTCGCGCTCCACCAACAACAGGCCGATGATCGTCTTGCCGTCTCGGATCTCACCGCTGGCGATCATCCCGAGCGCGGTCGCGAGCGGCAGGTGCACCACATCGGAGTGGGCCTCCTCTGGTCCGTGCGTCTGACGCTCGACAGGCCGCAGGTCGGTGGCCAGATACAGGTACAGCACCGAATCGGTCATGCCCGCAGACGGATAGAAGTCGACGAGGTGCCGCATCGAACCCGCCTCCAGGCCGACCTCTTCGACCAGCTCGCGTGCTGCGGTGACGACGGTCGGTTCGTCGGGCACGTCGCGCATCCCGGCCGGGATCTCCAACACCAGGTCGTCGAACGGTGCCCGGTACTGGCGAACGAGCACGACCGAGGGTGTTCCTTCGGCATCGAACAGCAGCGGCACCGCCGCCACCGCACCCGGCGACCGCACCACGTCGCGGTGGAACACCTCGCCATCGGGCGATTCGAACCGGCCGACTGCGACATGCCACACGTGTCCCTCGTGCACACGCCGGTCGTCGAGGTGCCGGAACCCGGTAGGAGACGACGAACCGGCGCCCCCATCGACCTCATGGGCGGATTCGGGAGCAGCGTGAGGGGTGGCCCCAGGGGTGGTCATGCCACCGACGGCTTGGCCACCGGCTCGTCGACGACGAACAGGTGAGGTGCGCGGGCCTCACGGCGGGCGAGCGCGGCGTTCACGAGATCGCGGAACAGCGGATGCGGGCGATCGGGACGGCTCTTGAACTCCGGATGCGCTTGCGTTCCCACCCAAAACGGGTGATCGTCGAGCTCGATGAACTCGACCAGCCGTCGGTCGGGTGACAGGCCGCTGCACCGCAGCCCTGCCGCCTCGAGCCGGGGCTTCAGGTGGGCGTTCAGCTCGTACCGATGACGGTGCCGCTCGCTCACGACCGGCTCGCCGTAGGCGGCATAGACACGGGTGTTCGGCTCGAGGATCGCGTAGAACGCACCGAGGCGCTGGGTCCCGCCCTTGTCGGTGACGTCGCGCTGGTCGTGCATGATGTCGATCACGGGGTGCGGTGTCTCCGGGTCCATCTCGGTGGAGTTGGCGCCCACCAGACCCATCACGTTCCGTGCGAAGTCGATCGTCATCGCCTGCAGGCCGAGACACAGGCCGAGACACGGGATGTCGTGCTCGCGGGCGAAGCCGGCTGCGGCGATCTTGCCCTCGAAGCCGCGCTCACCGAATCCGCCTGGGATCACGATGCCGTCGAGGTCGGCCAAGCGCCCAGCTGCGAGCAAGCCCTCCACGTCTTCGGCCTGGATCCAGTCGATCTCCACCTTGGCTCCATGGTGGAACCCCGCATGCCTGAGGCTCTCGGCCACCGACAGATACGCGTCCTGCAGGTCGATGTACTTGCCGATCAGCCCGACTTTCACCGGCTTGGTGGCGGCCTCGACCTTGTCGACGACGTCCTGCCACGGTTGCAGGTCGATCGGGGCGTCGATGCGCAGCACCTCGCACACCGTGGTGTCGAACCCCTCGTCGTGCAGGATCAGCGGCAACTCGTAGATGTTGCGAGCGTCTGCCGCGTTCACCACGGCTCCCTCGTCGACGTTGCACAGGTTCGAGATCTTGCGCTTCAGGTTGTCGCTGAGCGGCGCTTCGCTGCGGCACACGATGATGTCGGGCTGGATGCCGCGGCTGCGCAGTTCGGTCACGGAGTGCTGCGTCGGCTTGGTCTTCTGCTCACCGGATGGCCCGATGAACGGCACGAGCGTCACGTGGATGTAGCAGATGTTGTCGCGACCGGCGTCCTTGCGGTACTGCCGAATGGCCTCGAGGAACGGAAGGATCTCGATGTCGCCGACCGTTCCTCCGACTTCGGTGATCACCACGTCGACGTCTTCGGTGGCGAGCCGCTTGATGCGCTTCTTGATCTCGTCGGTGATGTGCGGAATCACCTGCACCGTCTTGCCGAGGTAGTCGCCGCGCCGTTCGGCGGCGAGCACTGCCTGGTAGATGCTGCCCGTGGTGGCGTTGGAGTTCCTGCTCAGGTTCTCGTCGATGAAGCGCTCGTAGTGGCCGAGGTCGAGGTCGGTCTCACCACCGTCGTCGGTGACGAACAGCTCGCCGTGCTCGAACGGGTTCATCGTGCCCGGGTCGACGTTCAGATAGGGGTCGAGCTTCTGCATCGTCACCCGCAGACCGCGCAACTTGAGCAAACGGCCGAGCGATGACGCGGTGAGACCCTTGCCGAGGGAGCTGGCAACGCCTCCGGTCACGAAAATGTGCTTGGGCATCGAACCAACCTCCGCTTCAGGTACGTCTCACGAACGTCTCAGGCGAACCGACAACGGGAGAGCAGCATATCGCGACACCCCCTGTGTGAGCGCGATGGGCAGCAACGTGAGCGGGCGCCATCCGGACCGTGACCGTCACTCGCTTCGGCCGTGCTCGCGTCTCGACTCGAGCGCGCCCACTCGATCGACGAAACGCAACGGAGCGACCGCATCGATCACCTTGGAGAAGCTGACGAACTCGCTCATGACGTTGAGGGCCACGACGATGCCGAGTGCGATCCACTCACCGGACGAGCCCGCGGCCACTACCAGGCCGAAGCCGACTGCGGCACCGAGCACGTTCGATCCGGTGTCGCCCAGCATGCATCGCTCGCGCACGTCGGGGATCAGCATGCCCACGCCCGCTCCCAGCACGAGCATCATCCCCGACAGCGGTGTGTGCGGCGCACCGATCGCGACCACGACCACGCCGCCTATGAGACTCACCTTGATCGCCCGACCCGGGGCACGATCGAACAGGTTGGCGAGGTTCGCGCAGGCAGCGATCAGCAGACCACTGCGCACCACAGCCCAAGCGGCGGATCCACTTCCGTCAGGCCAGTACTCGGTCGGCACCGCCAACGCACCGATGAGCACACCCCACACCAGCTTCACGGCTCCCGTGCTCACCCGTCCATGCACCAGCGCACCCAGATGTCCTCGGAACCCCTTGGTACTCGTGGCGCCGACGAAGTCGTCGAGCAGACCGATCAGACCGAACCCGAGCGCCACACCGACGCAGGAAGCGAGCTCGGACCGGCGGACGATGTCGTCCACCGAGTCACCCATCAGCCGTACGACGAGGGAGTAGCCACCGGCGACGAAGACTGCGGCGAGCACCACCACCACGCCCGCTGCGACCGGCAGCGTGTGGCCCCGGTAGTTCTGCCGTTCCAGCACCTTCGATGCGTCGAACTGCGGTGCCATGGCACGCCAGAGCAGGGCTGATGCCACCGCACCGGCGACGAACGCGATCAGCTCGCTCATCGGACCGTGCGCCTCGTGATCGGGAACACCGATGCGACCACCCACGGCACCGCGATCGCGAGCATGATCGCCGGCACGGCGATGCCACTGTCGTTCAAGGCGAATCCGAGAAACGCCACCATTGCGAAGCCCGCGACGAACACCTCGAGGCCGGGTCGTGCCTCCAGTGCAGACCGCAACGCCTGCCGGTGTCGCCACGCCACAGTCGCTGCGATGACCACCACAGCGATGAGCACGTACGACCAGAAGCTCGAGGTGAGGATCGACAGGTTGCCACGCATCTTGCGGCGGATCACGAGGCCGCCGTCGCCGTGGAGGAGATCGTCGAGGAAGCGTCCGAGGTGGGTGCGCGACTCGTCCGGTCGCGACAGGTCGAGCGCACCTAGGGCCGCCACCAGCATGACCGAACCGACTCCGAGCACCAGCAACCTGCGCCATCCGATGCGGTAGCCCGCCATCATCGCGACGATCACCGCGAAGGTCGGCACGATCGCCAGTGTGCCCCCCACATCGCTCCCGTACGCGGGTGCCGCCACCGCGACCGCGGTCATCGCTCCGACCCACGCAGCCACCCACCACACCCGCGATGGCGCGCCCAACGCCACGGTGGTCGGGCGAGTCGGATCGATCCGATGCGAGGCGTGCATGCCCATCACCGCGACGGCCACGGCGCTGGCACCGACCAGACCGAACGACAGGTTGCCGTATCCCTGGAAGCGGCCGGCGATCGTCGGCGTGTAGCCGAGCGGCGTGTTGATCTGCAGATGTCCACCGGTCATCACGTCGACCACCTGCACCAACCAGTGCAGCACGATCAGGGCACCGACCGGCGCCCATGCCCCGAAGCGGCCGAAGCTGCTCACCGCCATCACCGCCAACACGACCGCCACGCACGGCACCATCACCACCACGAAGTTCAGCGGGAGCTGGTGGTAGGCCACCAGGCCCGTCGCGAACGCCACGGTCGGATACGCCGCGACGATGGGGGCCAGCATCCTCGCCAACCGGGGTCGCCGCCCGAGTGCGGCCACGCCACAGAGCACCATCACCACCACCATCACCACGCTCACCGGTCCGACGGCGCGGTCGCGGAACTCCACCCGTTCGGCCAGATCGGCCAGGCGCCGTTGTTGGGCATCACGATCGACATCACCTAATCCGTCGCCTGATCCATCGCCTGTGCCCCGAACCTCGGCGCCGTTCATCGAGTCGGGCGCCTCGATACCGAATGCCGCCAACACCGCCGGCGCCACGTCGGCCAAGGTGACGTAGTCGGCCCTCCGAGTCGTCGGGCTGACCACGGAACCGGGGCGGGTCTCGCCGGCGTCGTCCCGCACGCCGAAGACGGTCACCTCGGCACGGTCGAAGATCGCGGTCGGGGCGACCAGCATCGCCAACGCTGCCGCGGGCACATCGAGCTGTGCCAGCTCCGCGTCGAACCGCTCGAGCAACTCGGACCGCTCGGCGGCGAGGTCGGTGCTCTCGAGCCCGGCGAGCTCGACGAGGGTGACGCCGGACTCGATCGGAACTCCGCGGCCGGCA
>JAYUSX010000457.1:0-2918 GCA_043755475.1 Actinomycetota bacterium | reverse complement strand
CGGCGACGTCGCGCATGCGGCTGCGCTCGCTCATTGCCGTGCGCTGGATGAACGTGAACGCATCCTGCTCCTTGTACCCGGCCTCATCCATGAGGATGCCCTTGGCCCGGTCGAGGAGCTTGCGCGACTCGAGCTGCTCGCCCAGCGCGTCGACCTCGCCGTCGAGGGCCTGCAGTTCCCGGAACCGACCGATCGCCACTTCGATGGCAGGGATCAGGTCGTTCTTCTGGAACGGCTTCACCAGGTATGCGAGGGCTCCCGCGTCGCGGGCCTCTTCGATGATCTCGCGCTGGCTGAACGCCGTGAGCATCAGGACGGCGCAGATGCGTTCGGCGGCGATCGTGCGGGCGGCCGTGAGCCCGTCGACCACGGGCATCTTGATGTCGAGCATCACCAGGTCGGGCCGCAGCTCGCGGACCAGCTCGATGGCCTGGTCGCCTCGGCCGGCTTCACCCACGACCTCATAGCCCTCTTCTTCCAGAGATTCCTTGAGATCGAGCCGGATGATGGCTTCGTCTTCGGCGATCACCACACGGATGGTCACGAATGGCGTCCTTTCAACATCGGGTCATACATCGGGTCATACATCGGGTCAAACGCCTGGTCGAACATCTGGTCGAACATCTGGTCGAACACCGGCTCGAACGTCGTGCCTGCGCGTCTTCGGCAGACGTCATTCAAGCAGGCGGTGGGGTGCGATCGCGCCGGGTGCGATCAGAGCGACAGGTTGAGCTGATCGAGGAGACGGTCCTGGGTCTGCTCTAGGCGATGGATCTCGTCGATCACGTGTGTGCGGTGCTTGGCGATGGCATCTGCGTGGGCGCGAGCCTGCCTCGGCTCGCTCCCGAGCGGCGACTCCGACACCAGGGCTCGCAGCTCGGCATCGGCGGCGTCGTCGCGAAGGTGGATCAGCTGTTCGTCGAGCACCTCGAGCTCGTTGCGGAGGACGCGAAGCCGGTCGGCCGTCTTGCCCAACCGACGCTCGATGATCCGCTTGCCCATGCGGCGGCAAGTGTAGGCCGGGCCCCCCTCGCCGACGCCAGGGCGATGCGGGTGGCACTCGGGTATGACACCGAGCCAGTCGGCGGGCGATCCGGTCCGCCACCCCCCTGGCCTGCCACGATGGAGGGGTGGACGAATGGGGTATCACCGAGGGCTATCACGATGTCGGCGGCGTTTGGCATCCGATCGACCCCGACGTTCGCGACCGGATCCGTGATGCGATGGGCCGGCCGCAGGTCGCCACCCCGGCCTGGTTCGTGGCCGAGGGCAGCCGTCACCGATTGTGGAACGCGTGCGTTCTCACGCTCGAAGACGGCACATCGTGGGGGCGTATCGACGAACTCGATGAACACGTGCCCACGGGCTACCACGACCTCGTCCCCGTCGACGGCGGCCCGGCGACGAGGCTCATCGTGCATCCCGAGCGCTGCCCCGAGATTCCGGAGGGCTGGGGAGTCGCCGCACAGATCTACGCGCTGTGGAGCGATCGGTCGTGGGGCATCGGCGATCTCCGCGACCTGCGAACGCTGGCCGAGCGGGTGATCGCGGCCGGCGGGCGTGCGGTGCTCGTGAGCCCGTTGCATCAGCCGGCCCCGTCGCTGCCGCAGGAGGCCAGCCCGTACTACCCCAGCAGCCGCAGGTCGTGGAACCCGATGTTGTTGTCGATCGACGCTCAGGTACCCGATCGGCTGCGTTGCCGGCCTGACGACCTGATCGACCGCGATGAGGTGTGGATCGCCAAGCGGGCGCTGCTGGAAGCCGAGTTCGATGCCGTCGACGAAGCAAACCTCCAGCCGTCGAACGTGGCGAAGTGGAATGCGCATTGCGACATCCTTCTCAGCGACTGGCATCTCTGGCCGACCGATCTCGGCGAGATCGAAGCAGACGTGGACTGGCAGTACCGAGCGCGGTTCCACGAGTGGTTGCAAACGAGGATCGCAGCGCAGTTGGCCGATGTCGCGGCCACCGGAGTCCAGGTGATCGGCGACCTCGCGGTGGGCTTCTCGCCGAACGGAGCCGACGCCTACGAGTACCGCGATCTGCTCGCTCTCGACATGCGCATCGGCGCACCTCCCGACAAGTTCAACACCGCCGGCCAGGAGTGGGGCATCCCGCCGTTCGTGCCCTGGAAGCTGCGCGCCGCGGCGTACGAGCCGTTCATCGAGACCGTGCGCGCTGCGTTGCGAGGCGTGCATGCCTTGCGCATCGATCATGTGATGGGCCTCTTCCGCCAGTACTGGGTGCCCACAGGCGGCTCTCCCCAGCAGGGCGCCTACGTGCGGTTCCCCGCTGAGGAACTGCTCGCGATCATCTGCCTCGAAGCGACTCGTGCCGGCGCCTTCGTCGTGGGTGAAGATCTGGGAACGGTGGAGGCCGACGTGCGCGAGATGCTCGACGCGCGGGGCATCGCCGGCACCAAGGTGCTGTGGTTCGAGGACGAACCGCCGGACGCCTGGCCGGTTTCCGCGCTCGCCACCGTCACCACCCACGACCTCCCCACGGTCGCAGGGGTGTGGTCGCGTGCGGCGTCTGCCGAGTTCGCTGCCGACGAGGTGCTCGCCCGTCTGATCGCCGCCGCGCCGACGGCCACCTCGGCGGCGGAGGCCGCGAACCAGGCGAACGCGGCTCTGCTGGCCGGGTCGTCCAGACTTCGGCTCGTGACCACCGACGACCTCGCGGTCGCCGCAGAGCAACCGAACATGCCCGGACAGAACGATCACCCCAACTGGAAGATCCGGCTGCCGGTCGCTGTGGAGAACCTGCTCTGACGGCCCGCTGTTCGGCGGCGGCGACTTCGCGGTCCTCGTCCGCCGCGATCAGTCGCGGTCAGCCGCCGGCGGCGGCGAACCTCGCCGCGACATCGTCCCAGCGGATCACGTTCCAGATCGCGTTGCGTAGTCGGCGCGGCGGTTCTC
>JAYUSX010000456.1:0-2923 GCA_043755475.1 Actinomycetota bacterium | reverse complement strand
ACGGAGCACCGAGCACCGCGACGTCGGCCTGCCAATCGGCCAACTGCTGCACCTCGGTGACCAACGGACGCTGAGCGAAGGTGAGCACGCTGCCGAACACGTATCCGAGATCGAGTTGTTCGCGCAGCCCCGGCTCGACGTGACGGCGAGGAGTGGTCATGGTCTGGACCGTAGCGCTCGGGGATGCCCCGATCGCGGTGGGTCAATCGTCGGTGTCGTCGAGGTCTCTGATCGCGGGCACATCCATGCCGAACCGGCGCATCCCGTCCTCGATGCGCCGATTGAGCGTCTCGAGCACGGCGATCCGTCCGTAGCGCTTCTGCTCTGCCGGGATCACGTCCCATGGCGAGAGCTTGTGCGACGTCTTGGCGAACATGTCCTCGGCCGCGGCGTCGTACAGCCGGTTCTTCTCCCGATTGCGCCAGTCCTCCTCGGTGAGCTTCCACCGCTTCAACGGGTCGGCAGCCCGTGCGTCGAAGCGGGCCATCTGCTCGTGGTCGGAGACGTGCATCCAGAACTTCACGAGGATGACGCCTTCGGTGACGAGCGATTGTTCGAAATCGACGATCGCCTGGTACCCCCGACCCCACTCGGCGGCGGTGGCAAAGCCCTCGACACGCTCGACCAGCACGCGCCCGTACCAGCTGCGATCGAAGACCGCCATGCCGCCCAGGCCGGGAAGGTCGCGATAGAACCTCCACAGGAAGTGGTGTCGCTTCTCTCGCGGCGTGGGGGCCGCGAAGTTGGCGACCGTGTAGTGGCGAGGGTCGAGGTGGTTGACGATCACCTTGATCGCGCCGCCCTTGCCGGCTGCATCCGGCCCCTCGAACAGCACGAGGAGGCCGGGGCCGGGACCGAAGGTGCCCATCTCGCCGCCGAGGTGCAATCGAAGTTGCAACAGGCGTCGTTGCTCCTCTGCGAGTCGCTTCTCGTACTGTTCGCGATCGAGCCGCAGCGTGAGGTCGAGTTTGCCGAGAATCGCCATGTCAGCTCCGCTTCTGGATGTTCGCCCACTCATCGCGCAGTCCGACCGTGCGATGGAACAGCAGATGCTCGCGCACATCATGGGCGAAGTACCCAAGCCGCTCGAACTGGACCACCTGGCCGGGGGCTGCGTGCCCGAGCGCTGCTTCGAGCTTGCACCCGTCGAGCAGCTCTCGCGACCGCGGGTTGAGGTCGTCGAACGGGTCGCCGGTGCTCTCTCCGGGCACTTCGGCCGAGAACAACCGCTCGTACAGCGCCACTGGCGCGTCGATCGAGTGTTCGGCCGACACCCAATGCATCGTCGACTTCACCTTGCGCCCATCCGGTGCGCTCCCACCCTTGGTCTCGGGGTCGTACGTGCAGTGAACCTCGACCACGGTGCCGTCGGCGTCGGCGCGGTAGTCGGTGCAGGTGACGAAGTACGCCCCACGGAGGCGGACCTCGCGTCCAGGGGTGAGGCGGAAGTACTTCGGCGGCGCATCGACCATGAAGTCATCGCGTTCGATCCACAGCTCGCCGCTCATCGCGACATCGCGCGAACCGTCGTCGGCGTTCTCCGGGTTGTTCTGGATGCTGAAGTGCTCGACCTGGCCCGTCGGCCAGTTGGTGATCACCAGCTTGAGCGGCCGGAGCACGGCCATGCGCCGGAGCGCGGTGCGATTCAGTTCGTCGCGCACGAAGCTCTCGAGCAGTTCGATCTGATGACGGCTGTTGGTCTTGCCGACCCCGATGAACGCGCAGAAGTCGCTGATCGCCGCCGAGGGGTAGCCACGGCGGCGGAGTGCACGAATGGTCGGCAGACGAGGATCGTCCCACCCGTCCACCACCCCGTCGGTGACGAGCGTGACCAGGCGTCGCTTCGACGTGACGGTGTGGGTGAGCTCGAGACGTGCGAACTCGATCTGGCGAGGCTGCTCGAACGGGAGCGGCAGATGCTCGAGGTACCAGTCGTACAGCGGTCGATGGCTGTCGAACTCGAGCGAGCACAACGAATGGGTGACTCCCTCGATCGCATCGCTCTGACCGTGCGCCCAGTCGTAGGTGGGGTAGATCACCCACGAGTCTCCTGTGCGGTGATGATGCCCGCGCCGGATGCGGTACATCACCGGATCGCGCAGCTGCATGTTCTCGTGCTGCATGTCGGCCTTGGCCCGCAGCACGCGCGCTCCGTCATCGAACTCGCCGGCACGCATCCGGCGGAACAGATCGAGGTTCTCGTCGACCGACCGTCCCCGGAACGGACTCTCGATGCCGGGCTGTCCATATCCGCCGCGTTGGAGCGAGATCGTCTCGCTGTCCTGGTCGTCGACGTAGGCGCGGCCCGCCTCGATCAAGAGCTCGGCCCACTCGTAGATCTGCTCGAAGTAGTCGCTCGCGTACAGGATCTTGTCGACCGTGTAGCCGATCCAGGCCAGGTCGTCGACGATCGCGTCGACGTACTCGGTGTCTTCCGTATCGGGGTTCGTGTCGTCGAAGCGCAGGTTGCAGATGCCGCCGAACTCGGCGGCGATGCCGAAATCGACGTGGATCGCCTTGGCGTGGCCGATGTGCAGGTAGCCGTTCGGCTCGGGTGGGAATCGGGTCTGCACCCGCCCGCCGAAGACACCCTGCTCGTTGTCGGCGCGCACGAGGTCGCGGACGAAGTTGGCAGCACCGGGGGACGGGGGGATCATGTGACCCGACGCTACCAAGTGCTCCCCGAGCCAGAAGCTGCTCGCGGTTGTTTGAACGACGCGGGAACCAGTCGCTAACCTGGGCAGATGAGTGTGAGAGCCAGGGAGAGCGCTCGAACGACACTCGAATGGAAGTGCTACGGCCTCACCACGGCCGATCGTCCGGCTCGGCAGGCGCACCTCGGTGCGGAGCTGGAACGAGTGGCGTTGCCGTTCGAGGTCCTCGTGTCACAACGCCCAACAGATGCCGGCGGCTTCAGCAGCAT
>JAYUSX010000455.1:0-7302 GCA_043755475.1 Actinomycetota bacterium | reverse complement strand
TGCTGGCCACGAGCCCCAAGTTCGGCCTCGACGGCACGCTGCCGGGGGAGTGGCGCGCCGCTCGTCTGGCTCCGCTCGATGCCGGCCAGGAACCGATCGACTTCGCCGACCGGGTGCTCGGCACGCTGGCCGGTCCCGACATCGCCGCGGAGGCACTCGCCGGTCAGCGCGCGGCCATGGCGCGCATCACGGGCGACGCGCTCCGGCGGTCGATCGACTGCCTGATCACCCACGACAGTCGAGCAGCGTTGCCCCGCATCGCGGCGCCGACGGCGGTATTGGTGGGGGAGTGCGACGACGAGACACCGATCGCGTACGCGCAGGCGATCGTCGATCTCGTGCCCGATGCCACCCTCGAGGTGGTGCCGGGTGTAGGGCACTTGCTGAACGTGGAAGCGCCGGAGATCGTGAACGCTGCGATCGTCCGCCAGATCGAGAGGAGCCGCCGGTGACCACCGAATGGCGATACATCCGGGCATTTCGCGATCAGTTCGTGCGCTGCGGGCTGCACGAGGGCGAGGTGGTGACGGTCCTGAGCGAGACTCAGAGCCGTCCGGCGCTCGTCGAGACGGCCAGGCTTGCCGCCCAGGCGCTCGGTGGACAGGTGAGCGAGGTCGTGCTCGCGACGCCGTCGGCGAGCCATCCGGTGCCGATCAGGTCGACGGGCGCGTCACAGGCGATCGCCGGCAACCGCTCGGTCATCGCCGCCTTGGGTGCCGCCGACATGATCATCGACTGCACGGTCGAAGGGCTGCTCCATGCGCCCGAACTCGGTCAGATCCTGAGCGCCGGAGCGCGGGTGCTGATGATCTCGAACGAGCACCCCGACACCTTCGACCGCCTCCGATGGGACGACGACCTGCCCCGCCGGGTCGGTCTCGGTCTCTCGAAGCTCCGGTCTGCGTCGGTCATGCGGGCCACCAGCGCGACCGGCACCGACCTCTCGGTGCAGCTCGAAGGAGGGTTCTCGGCGGGCTCCACCGGACTCACCGATGGCCCGGGCTCGATCGCCCACTGGCCCGGAGGTCTCGTGTTGGTGTTCCCCGCAGCCGGTTCGGTGAACGGCGACATCGTGCTCTCACCAGGGGATGTGAACCTGACCTTCAACCTCTACTTGAGGTCGACGGTGAGACTTCGGATCGTCGACGACCACATCGTGGAGATCGACGGGGACGGTCTGGACGCCGAGCTGTTCCGGTCGTACCTCGCCGCCTTCGGCGATCGGGAGAGCTATGCCACCAGCCACGTCGGGTGGGGGATGAACCCTGCGGCACGTTGGGACGCGGTCGAGTTGTACGACAAGCGTGAGACGTGGGGGACCGAACTGCGCGCCGTCGCCGGCAACTTCTTGTACTCCACTGGCGCGAACGAGACCGCGGGCCGGTTCACCGCCGGCCATTTCGACCTCCCGATGCGGAACTGCACCGTCACCCTCGACGGCGAGCCCGTCGTGGTCGCGGGCGACTTGATCCCCGAACTCGCCCCAAGACCCGCCTGACCGCCCCACCCCAAGTGTGCGTTTGTGCGCGAACGCGTGGATACGACGCGCCAGCCGACCAAACGCGAAGCGGTGGTGGGGTCAGGCGCCGAAGACGGTGGTGATCACTCGGCCCCGGCGCTCGGCGGCGCTGGGGCGGAGGTCGCTCACCACGAACGCTCGCTGCAGCCAGCGATCGGTGCCGTCGAAGCGAGGGCTGTACGGGCTGCGCCCGTGCACGGCGACTGCGTTGTCGACCACCAGTAGATCACCTGCTTCGAGTGCAACGCCGGTGCGGAACGATGCGACAGCGTGCGACAGCACCTGCAGTGCCTCGTCGGCCGCTTCATCGGTGCCCACCATCAGATCGGCGTCGAACACCATCGTGGGCAGGTCGCGGTCGCCGCTGAGCACCGGCATCGGCGCCCCGAGCACGTTCTGGCGGCCGTGGAGATAGCTCTCGTCGACCGCGGTTCTGAACCGGGACTGGAACAGGATGTCGCGAACCTCTGCGGACAGATGGGGGAGCACCTCGTGGATCGACGACAGCGTGGTGACCGCCGACGGATCGCCGCGCAGGCAGATGAGCAGCAGGTAGCGCGGCCGGTGCGGGTGGAATGCCGCCTCCGTGTGGAACATCAGCTCCACCTTCGACGACGTGCTCACCTGGCGGGTCTCGCTGCCCTTCACCGGAACCAGGTTCTGGATGATGTCGCCGCCATGCTCGGGTTCGTACCCGACGGGCTGGCCCAGCCGCCGCGCCGCGGTGAGCAGGGAGAACTCGCTCGTGTGGTCCTTGGTCGACGGGGTGGTGGGTGTGGCCGGCGTGGGTGGGAGCTCGCCGACAGGCATGCCCTTGAGCAAGAGCGCGCCGCTGCGGTGAGGCTGATCGACGAAGTCGACGAGCGCGTCGTGGATGTCGGCAGGCAGCAGTCGGGCCGCGTGGCCAGCGGCGTTGACGAACACGTCGGACAACGGATCGGCGACGGGCACGGGTGCCGTCGATGTCGCGGTGTGGATGACGACGGGGGGGAGCGCGTGATCGGTGGACGTGGTCAAGATCGAGCCGTTGGAACGCATGTTCCAAGTCTAGCCATATGCGGAACGTTTCGCTCGATCGCGCCCTGGTGTGCGCCGGGCGGCATCTACACTCCAGGTCGTGGAATCCGCGGATCGCATCGGGAGAGCGGGCGCATCGCTCACCACCGCCGAACGGCGGGTGGCAGAGGTGGTGCTCGAGCATCCTCAGCTCGTTGCCTTCGGCACCGTGGCCGAGTTGGCTGCAGCCGCGGGAGCCGGCGCCGCCACGGTGGTGCGGCTGGCGAGCAAGCTGGGCTTCGACGGGTTCACGGCGCTCCAGGCCTCGGTGCAACACGATCTGGCCAATCAGCTGCGACCCGCAGCCGAGCGCATCCGCGAACCGGTGGGCAGCGACATCGTGGGCCGGCATGCCCAACTCGAGCAGGCGAACGTGCAGTCGACCCTGCGGTCGATCGATCCGACCACGCTCGACGACGTCGTGAAGCACTTGGCCGATCTGTCTGCTCGGGTGTTCGTCCTGTCGGGCGATGCCTCGCGTGGAGTGGCGCAACAGCTCGTGGTCGATCTCGGAGCCTTGCGCGACGATGTGCAGTCGCTCGATGGCAACGACATCGCCGTGCGCCGTCAGATTGCGTTGCTCCGCCCGACCGACGTGCTGGTGTCGGTCGACTTCCGTCGCTACGAACGCTGGGTCGTCGATGCAGCCGCATCCGCCGCAGCAGTCGGGGTGTGGACGGTGGCGATCACCGACAGTCTGCTGTCGCCGCTGTCGGCCGTGGCGCGTCGCACCTTCGTCGTGGCCGCGGCCGGCGCTGGGCCGTTCGATTCCCATGTGGGAACGCTGTCGGTCTTCAATCTGCTGGTCACAGGCGTGGCCGATCAATTGCGTGCGTTCGCGACAGAACGGCTCGACCGGCTCGAAGCGGTCTGGCAGCAGTCGCTCACCGACCGCTGACGCGGCCGAAGCCCCCGGATCTCGATCGAGCCGTCGTGCCCACCTAAGGTGCGCGGCATGAAGTTCGGACTCATGTTCACCAACACCGGCATGGGCTCGACGCCTGCCGGTGCCCGCCAGCTCGCCGTGGCCGCCGAAGGCGCAGGGTTCGAGTCTCTGTGGACCGTGGAGCACGTCGTCGTGCCCAGCGGGTACGAGTCGAAGTACCCGTACGACAAGAGCGGCAAGATGGCTGGGGGAGCGGAGGAGTTCGACCTGCCAGATCCGCTGATCTGGCTGTCGTACATCGCGGCCGTGACCGAGCGGATCAAGCTCGGCACCGGCATCCTCATCCTTCCGCAGCGCAACCCGCTGGTGGTCGCCAAAGAGGTCGCCACGCTCGACGTGTTCAGCGGCGGGCGACTGCTGCTGGGGGTGGGGGTCGGCTGGTTGCAGGAGGAGTTCGATGCGCTCGGCGTGCCGTTCTCCGATCGCGGTCGTCGCCACGACGACTACGTCGAGGCGATGCGAGCCCTGTGGACCGGTGACAAGGCGACGGTGCACAACACCTACGCGAACTTCGACAACTGCATCAGTCGACCGGTGCCCGTGAACGGATCGGTGCCGATCGTGATCGGCGGACACACCACGAAGGCGGCCCAGCGAGCGGCACGCATCGGAAACGGTTTCTTCCCGGGAAGTGGCGGCCTCGACGATCTTCGTTCCGCCTTCGGCGCGATGCGAGCCGAGTGTGCCTCGATCGGCCGCGACCCGTCCGAGATCGAGTTGAGCGCGGGTGGCGGAGGCCGCACGCTCGACGAGGTGAGCGGCCGGATCGAGCAGCTGGGGGAGCTGGGTGTCACCCGGGTGATGCTGTCGCCTCTGCCGGGGGATCGCCTGCTCGAGCTCGCCGCCGGCTTGCAGGACCGCTTCGGGATGGACGGCTGAATCAGGCCGATCCGATCGGTCGGCGGTACACCGCCTCGTACGAGGTGACCTGGAACCCGACCCGCTGGTACAGCTCGAATGCCGACGGGTTGTCCACGTCGGCGCCCAATGCCGCTTCGGTCATCCCGCGGATGCGCAACTCCCGGAGGCTTGCGCACAGCAGCGCGCCGGCGATCCCTCGGCCACGCCATCCGGCCCGGGTGGAGATGGACTCGGTGTAGCCCCGAAGGCGGCCGACGACCGAGTTCTCGTGTGCGTTGATGAACGACTTCACCTGTCCCACCACGTCGTCGCCGACCCACGCGATCTTCCAGAGCGACTCGTCGCGGAGCGGGTCGTCGATGAAGTGCTGGAACTCGACCTCGTCCGGCTCGTGGAAGTCCCATTGACCGCGGAACGCCTCCTGGTGCACGTCCCAGATCTGGCGCAGGTGCAGAGGTTGCACCGGGCGGATCTCGACACCGTCGGGAAGCGGGAGCTCGGGAACGTCGTCGAGATGTGGGCGGACGAGGGTCGCTCCGAACTGGAACGGCTGGTAGCCCATCGCCTCGAGCCAGGCCGACGGCCCGGCCGCGGGACAACCTGGCCCAGGATGCGCCGAGAAGGTGAGGTACCAGCTCGGCGTCGGGTCAACCAGCTCGAGGGTGTGCAGATGGCGCTGCATCGACTCCATCAATGAGGTGAACAACGCTTCATCGGCGTGGTCGGGATGCAGCACGGGGAAGCAGGTCCAGTTCACGTCCCCGCCTCGTGTACTTCGCGCATGGTGCGCCCGTAGCCCACCGGCTCGCCGTCGGCGGTGAACACCAGCACCGCATCGCGGGTGGGTACGCAGTCGTCGGCGAGGAACTTGCCGGAGGTGTTGTCGAACTGTTCGGCGTTGGGCACCTCGTTGTCCGAGGTGGCGCGGCGCACTGCGCCGAGCACGTCGGCCATCATCTGATGATCCTCACGACCGCGATACGGGCGGGCGATGTATCCCTCGGCCAACGTGGCGTCCATGGCCGGGAATGTAGATCGGCATGAACGCCGGCCCGGCCGGAGTTTCCGATGGATCGTCGTGGTCGGGACGATTTCGCTTGACGGCTCTTGGCGACAGGCGCCGTGCGGGTTTGCCACGTCGTCCGATCCGACCCTGCCGCCCACTCCGGAGACCTTCGAGATCCCGCTCGTCGATGCCCCGTGCGTCCTGCTGGTGGTGGTGTGGTCGCTTGCTCCCAATGCGCAGGGTCGCAACATCGCGTACGTCGGCGAGTTGCTCGACGCCTGCCTGCCCGCGCCCTGACGCGTCGTCCGGAGTTCCCACACCGGACGATGATCGGCCGTCTACGATTTCGTCATGACGGAAATGGCCCGAGCCGAGGGAGCAGAGGGGACCGATGGCTCGCCGATCGAACTGCGATGTCGGAGGTGTCGGTGGTGTCGCTTTCCCCTGGCCGAGCACGCCGGGCCGGGGCGACCTCGTCAGTTCTGTTCTCAGGCCTGCCGGCAATGGGACTGGGTGTCGCGGCAACGTGCGCGTGAGTTGGCGTTGAGCGATGAGGAGTTGATCGTGGCGCGCTCGGAGCTCGATTCGCTGCACGACGACTTGTACGTGCTGGAGCGTGCGGTGGCCGACACCCGACGTGAACTCTGCAACGAGCTGACCAAGTCCGAGGCGATCACAGCGCTGCGATGGCTGCTCGACGCAGCATCACCGTTGGTGACCCGGAAGATGGGCACCCACGACGTGATTCGCGATGAGAGATGAGTGGCGCTGGCGCACTCATCTCTCATCGCCTGGGTTTCTCATCGCCTGGGTGGATCTGGTGCGGAGCAGGCTCCCCTGGGCTGCCAGCGAGCCTCGACACAACGCCGATAATCATCGTTATGTCAACTCCGGGTGAACGAGTCGAGCAGCCGCTTCCCTGGCGCACCACCACTCTCGTGATGCGGTGGGTCGCTTCAGGGGTTCAGCGGTTGTGCGTGACGGCGTCGGGTGTCGCTGCGTCGTGCTGGACGACCGGGTTGCCGCCTTCGCGCTCGGATCGGCGCTTGGCCTTCTCCTCGTACGACGCCAAGTCGGCGGCGCGGATGAGATCGTCGAGGACCGATGGGCCGAGCGTCGTGACGAGTCCGTAGCTGAACGCCAGTTCCAAGGTCTGCCCGCCCTGAATGGAGATCTCGCTGGTTCGTATGTCGTCCAGTTGCTGAGCCACGATCGACTGGTTGATCGGCGACTTCGCATGGAGCGCCAGCAGGAACTCGTCACCGCCCAAGCGGATGACGGCACCCTGGATGTCATTGGCGCTACCTCGCCAACCCGCCACGACATCGAAGAGCCGACGTGCAACGTCGATCAGGACGGCGTCGCCGGCGCTGTGGCCCCATGTGTCGTTGATGAGCTTGAAGCGGTCCATGTCGATCGCAGCGATCAGATGCCAGCCGAAGGCCGGATCGCCGACCTTCGCTGCGGTGTCGAGCTCGAGTTGGTGCCGGTTGCCGACCCCGGTGAGCGGATCGATGGTGACGCGGGAGACCGCTTGCGACATGGCGACCATCCGACGTCGGATTGTGATGCCGATGATGACGAGGGCACCGAGTGCCAAAAGAATGGAGAGAGCCAGCCATGCGGCTGCCTTGATCGACGAATTCCTCTGGGCGTCCTCATGCTTGGTCCGGGCGTCGGCGAGAGCGCCGTCGACGACCGCCTGCAGGTCGGCCTGGACGCCGTCGACCTCATCTGCGAGTTGGTCGAGCGTGATCGGGGCCGGCCCGGGGACACCGTCCTGCCATGACACCACCCATTGGTCGTAGGCCCAGAGCCGGCTCGCGGCCAGTCGCTCGCTCACGATCTGAACCCCCGGGTGTGGCACCGCCGAAGTCGGTTCGTAGATGTAGCTGTCGACCAACACTGCATCGG
>JAYUSX010000454.1:0-7332 GCA_043755475.1 Actinomycetota bacterium | reverse complement strand
TGGTGTTGATGTACACGGGTGGTACGACCGGCATGCCGAAGGGCGTGTTGTCGAGCCAACGCAACCAGCTGATGAACGCTCATCACTGCCTGGCCAATCTGCCCTACGGACGGAATGCCACGTTGCTGTGCCAGACCCCGATGTTCCACGCCGCGTCGACGCTGTCGATGGTGTGCGTGTCGGCTTCGGGGGGCCACTTCATCACGTTGCCCATGTTCGAGCCGGCCGCAGCGATGCGTGCGATCCGCACCTTCCAGCCGACGTTCACCGTGATGGTGCCGACGATGATCGGCATGATGATGGCGCACCCCGACTTCACGCCCGATGTCCTCGAGGGCGTTGCCGCGCTCGGCTATGGGGCATCGCCCATGCCACAGGTGCTGCTCGAGAAGCTGACCACGCTGTATCCGTCGCTCGATCTGTACCAGGTGTACGGCATGACCGAGGCGTCTCCGATCCTGACGGTGCTGTCGCCCGACGATCATCGCACCGGCGGTACGTTGCTTCGCTCGGCCGGAGCGCCGGTCACCGGGATCGTGCTGTCGATCCGCGACGCGGACGACCAGGAGCTGCCGCCGGGCGAACCCGGGGAAGTGTGCGCTCGTGGCGGCAACTACATGATCGAGTACTGGAACAAGCCCGAGGCCACGGCCGACGTGTTCAGCGGCGGGTGGTATCGATCCGGTGACGCCGGCTACCTCGATGCCGATGGATACCTGTTCCTGGTCGACCGGGTGAAGGACATGATCGTCACCGGTGGGGAGAACGTGTACTCCGCCGAGGTCGAGAACTCCATCTCGGGGCACCCGGCCGTGCTGCAGGTGGCCGTGATCGGCGTCCCGAGCGATCAATGGGGCGAAGAGGTGCATGCGATCGTGGTATTACGCGAAGGCATGCAGGCCACAGAAGCCGAGATCATCGATCGATCGCGGGAGTTCATCGCCGGGTACAAGGTGCCGAAGTCGGTGTCGTTCCGTACCGACCCGTTGCCGTTGTCGGGCGCGATGAAGGTGCTCAAGCGCGACCTTCGGGCCCCGTTCTGGGAAGGGCACACCCGCAACATCGGTTGACCTCGGTTGACCTCGGTTGACATCGGTCGGCCTCGGTCGACCTCGCAGGCCATCCCGCAGGCCGTCCCGCAGGCCATGTGGTCGGTCGTTGCGTCATCGTCTAGGTTGGCCGTTTCGATCCTGCTCGGATCGGTTCGACCAACCTTCGAAAGCGAGTCTGTGTGTCCAGCGAACGCGAGATCATGACCTGGGAGATCTTCGGCGAAGCCTCCCGCGAGCTGGCCCAGACCGTTGCCGACGACTACGAGCCGGACATGATCCTGTCGATCGCACGCGGTGGGCTCCTCATCGGTGGCGCCCTGGGCTACGCACTGAGCGTGAAGAACGTCTACACCATGAACGTCGAGTTCTACACGGGCGTCGACGAGCGCCTCGAAGTGCCGCGGATCCTGCCGCCGGCGCCCGACTTCGTCGATGCGCGGCACTTCAAGATCCTCATCGCCGACGACGTGGCCGACACCGGCCACACGTTGCGCAGCGTGCTCGACTTCTGCGTCGGCAAGGTGGCCGAGGTGCGCACCGCCTGCCTGTACGAGAAGAGCCACTCGGTCGTGAAGTGCGATTACGTGTGGAAGAAGACCGACCAGTGGATCAACTTCCCGTGGAGCGACAAGGAGCCGGTCGCCAAGCGCGACTGGTCCGTCAAGGACGCCTGACCCCAACCCCCGTTCCCGATGAGAGATGAGTGCCGCTAGCACCATCATCTCTCATCGCGGGGTGGGGTTGGGGTGGTCGTTCAGGCGGTGGCGGACTGCAGCCGGGCGAGCAGCCGGGCCTTGGGCACGATGCCCAGCAGCTTGCCTCCGCGCCACACGGTCACGAACGGGGCGGCGGGGTTGAGCCGCGACAGGACGTCCGACAGCTCTTCGTCGGGATCGGCCTTGGCCAGCTTGGCGAACGGCACCATCAGCTGCGTCAGGGCGACGTACGGGCGTCGTTCTTCGGGCACGGCACGCAACTGATCCTCGCTGACGATGCCGGCCAGCGTGCCGTCGGCACCGGTGACCGCCACCACACCCGCCCCACCGAGGCGGGCTCGCTGCCACCACATCGTGTCGGCATCGGTGCCGGTGGGGGCCTCGGCGACCCCGAACCACGTGAGGTCACCGACACGGGTGCCGCTGAGACGTTCGGCGACATCGGTGGCCATCATCTCCGCCTTGGCGTTGAGAGCGATGAAGAGTCCGGTGAGCACCAGCAACAGACCGGGCTGGCCGTTGAACACCATGACCGCACCCACGCCGGCGATCGAGAAACCGACCGCCTTGCCTGCATTGCAGGCCTCTCGTGCAGCGCGGAAGCGGTCGCCGTGGCGACTCCAGCGATAGGCCTTCAGGATGCGGCCCCCGTCGAGCGGCGATCCGGGGAGGAGGTTGAACACGCCGAGGAGGAGGTTGATCACACCCAACCAGCCGAGGATGCCCAGCGCGGTGCCCTCGACCCCCAACGCGCTGGAGCCGAACATGGCGCCGATCGAGACGCCACCGATCGCCAGGCTCGTCAGCGGGCCGGCGGCTGCGATCCAGCCTTCGGCCCGGGCGGTCGGGGCCTCTCGGTCGAGTTGGGCCACACCACCCATGGCCCAGAGTTGGATCGAGCGCGTGCCCACTCCGTAGCGACGCGCCGTCAGCGCGTGCGCCACCTCGTGCGCTGTGATCGACGCGAGGAACGCCACGAGGGCGATGGCTGCGCCGATGGCGCCGTACTCGGCGACGAGGTTCGATCCGAACACCACGGCGACGAGGAGCACGCTCCAGTGGAGTTGGAACGGAACGCCGAACAGCTTTCCGAGGGAGAGCGAGCCTGACGAGAACATGTGAAGGTCCTTTCGACACTGAACAACGGGGATGCTGTCCGGTGCCTCTGGTCTCACCCGCTCTTGCGAGCCTCGACGGCCGGAGCTATTGCCCGTGTTGACGAACGTCGAATGATGTGGGGTTACTCCCCGTCGGCATTTCTCACACTACGTCGCCGAGGGCGCTCGCGTGCGGTCAGGTGACGCGGAGCACAGTGAGCGCCGCGTTCCGGCCGCTGGCACCCCACACGCCGGCGCCGGGGAACGTGGCGGCTCCGGTGAGGAACAGGCCGCGCACCGGCGTCTCGTACCGAGTGAGCTCCGGTTGCTTGTTGAGCAGCGCCGCCAGAGGTCCGCCCGAGAAGCTGGTCGCATGGCCCGCCGGCAGGTGGAACTCCGTCTCGTAGCGATCGGGGGTCATCGCTCGCCAGTCGCCGAGGCCGTCGAGGAAGCCCGGCTCGGCGATGGAGGCGAGCTGTTCGAGCCAGCGCCTCGGCTTGTCGCTGCCGGGCCACCCGCCCGGCAGGCGGTACGGCGTGTACAGGCACTCCAGACTCAAGACGTGCCGCTGCTGGCCTGAGTGCGCAGGCGGCGCCATCGACGGGTCGAGCACCGTCGGCACGTTCAGGAACATGCCCGGCCGCTCGAGCACGCCGCCGGATGCCATCATCTGGAACCCGCGGTGGATCTCGGCGAGCGACGGGGCGATGATGACGGTGCCCGTGAGCGGATCAGGCTGGTCGGGCAGGTGCGACATCGCCCGGAGGCGGGGGAGCGTCGCCACCATCGCATCGATCTTCGACTCGTATCCCTCGTGGTGAGGCGTCTGCCGCCAACGCTCGATCATGGCGTGCGCCTGCGGCGGAGGGTTGGTGAGCCAGCGCAGGAAGGTGTCGTGTGGGTTGCAGGCCGACACAACGATGCGTGCTGTGACGTCGGTGCCGTCGTCGAGGGTGACGCCGCGCACTGCCGACCCTTCGCAGGTGATCGCGGTCACCTTGGTCGACGTGCGCAGCGTGCCACCGCTGGCGAGGAACGACCGCTCCAAGCTGATCGGCACCATCCCGCTGCCGCCTTGGGGGCGGCCCACCTTGCCGACGTGGCGGAGTGCGTAGGTGAGCGCGCCCAGACCGGTGCCCGGCAGTTCGGGGGAGATGCCCCACACCATCGGCCCGGTCACCATGGCCGGTCCTTGCAGGGCATCGGTCGAGAAGTACTCGCGCATCACGTCGGCCGCACTCCGGCGGCTCCATCGCATCAACGTGCTGACGCCACGTCCACGACGCTTGATCACCTTCGCAGTGATGCCTCGCAGCGACGGAGGGTCGTTGGCCTGATCGAACACCATTCGCACCGCGGGCATCGCTGCTGCGAGGTAGCGCCTGTAGCCATCGACCTCGCCAGGGTGGACGCTGCCGATCGAGTCGAGCGTGGCATCGACATCGTGGTGGGTGACCCATGCGGGCGTGCCGTCCCAAGCCATGTTCGTCTGCGATGGATCGACGTCGAGGTATCGAAGACCGTGCTCGGCGAGGCGGAGCTCCTCCATCACCGGCGTCGTGCGGAACGTGATGTGGTCGCAGTTGCAGATGTTCACCGTGCCGCCGCCGAACGGCTCGCTGGCGGCCGTGCCGCCCACGGACGCTCGTGCCTCGACGAGCAACGTGCGCAGACCGCCGCGGGCCAGGTATGCGGCGCAGACGAGCCCGTTGTGGCCGGCGCCGATCACGACGGCGTCGAAGTCATCGATGTCGTGGACGGGCATCGGCACATTCTGGTCGCTGCCCGCGAGCCGCTGTACGTTGGGCACTGTGACACATGGATCAGAGCCCAGGATTCGCAGATTCGTCGATCTCCGCGGTCCGGAAGTGGCGTCGAGGATCACCGAGCGGAGCATCTTCGTGCAACCCCTCGGCGCGATCGAACAGCACGGCCCACACCTGCCGCTCAGCACCGACTCGGTGATCGCGACTGCGGTGGCCCAAGCGGCGATCGACGCCTACGGTGACGAGGTCGACGCGTGGTTGTTGCCGACTCTGCAGTACACGAAGTCGAACGAGCACGCCTGGTCACCGGGCACGGTCTGGCTGTCGGCGACCACCCTGCTGGCGGTGCTCGACGACATCGGTCGTTGCATCGCGACCACTCGCGCCGAGCGACTGGTGTTCTTCAACGGGCACGGGGGCAACAGCGCTCTGGCCAACGTGGCCAACCGTGAGGTGCGCCTGGCCCACGGGCTGCGGACGTTCCTGGCGCATCCCGGTGTGCCTCCCGATCAAGGCGGCGTGTCGCCGCCGAGCGAGCTCGGCATGGGCGTGCACGGAGGCACCGACGAGACCTCCCTGATGCTCCATCTCGCGCCCGAGTTGGTGCGGATGGAGCTCGCCGAACGGCGGGTCCCGGAGAAGATCGCGCTCAACGAGTACGTGCGATTCGGCGGCCGGGTGAGCTTCGGCTGGCTGTCGAACGACTTCAACGTCGACGGCTACGTCGGCGATCCCACGCATGCGACGGCAGCTCTCGGCGAGCAGCTGTTCGACGGTGCCGTCAGGGCCTTCGGCGAAGCACTGCGCGAGATCGCCGTGTTCGACTTCGGTCGGTGACAGATGTCTGGGAACACCTCACCTCACCGCGACCTCCGGGTCGACATCGACCGGCTCATCGGCAGGCTGGAAGCCTTGGGCGAGATCGGATCGGTGCTCGGGCCCAACGGCGAGCGCGGCTGCGCGCGGTTGGCGCTCACCGATGCGGATCGGGATGGGCGAGATCTCGTCGTCAGCTGGATGCGCGATCTCGGGCTCGAGATCTCCATCGATGCGGTGGGAAACGTTGTTGGCGTCAGAGCCGGTGCCGACCCGTCGTTGGCGCCTGTGATGATGGGGTCGCATATCGACACCGTGCGCACAGGTGGGCGATTCGACGGGAACCTCGGGGTGCTCGGCGGCCTCGAGGTGATCGAGACGCTGGATCGCCACGGCGTGCAGACCGAGCGCTCGGTGGCGGTTGCCTTCTTCACGAACGAGGAAGGGGCCCGGTTCCAGCCCGACATGCTGGGCAGCCTGGTCTACGTCGGGGGGATGTCGATCGAGGACGCGCTCGATGTGCGCGCTGCCGACGATGGCGCTCGCCTGGGTGACGAGCTCGCACGCATCGGGGCGGCCGGCCCGACCCCGTGCCCGACGGCAGCGCCGCCGCACGCGTTCGTCGAGCTGCACATCGAACAGGGCCCCGTGCTCGAAGACGAAGGCATCACCATCGGGGTCGTCACCGGCGTGCAGGGAATCTCGTGGACCGAGCTGACCATCACGGGTCAGTCCGCGCATGCCGGCACGACGCCGATGCGGCTGCGCAAGGATCCTGGGTATGTCGCAGCCGAGATCATCGCCGGGGTACGGGCGCTCGCCCGACAGATGAGCGGCGCTCAGGTCGCCACCGTCGGGCGCTGCGAGTTCACCCCCAACCTGGTGAACGTGGTGCCGTCGACGGTCACCATGACGGTCGATCTGCGCAACACAGACGAGCATCTGCTGCAGCAGGCCGAACGCCGTTTCGAGCAACTGTGCGAGAGGTTGGCCGCAGACGAAGGCGTCACCATCGAACGCCGCTCGTTGGCCCGCTTCGAGCCGGTGGAGTTCGACGCGACGATGATCGACGCGGTGCACGCCACCGCCGAGCGCCTCGGCCACTCCACGATGAGGATGCCCAGCGGCGCCGGCCATGACGCGCAGATGCTCGCCCGGGTCTGCCCCACCTCGATGGTGTTCGTGCCGAGCGTGAACGGGCTGTCGCACAACATCGCGGAGTTCACCGCCACCTCCGACCTGCAGGCGGGAGCCGATGTGCTCCTGCAGGTGGTGCTCGAGTTGGCCCGACCGATCGACGGTCGACGGAAGTGAGCAGCCGATTCGATCTGGTCACGATCGACTCTCCGCACCCAGACCGGCTTGCGGCGTTCTGGAGCGAGGTGCTGCATCTGCACGAGACCGAGCGAGAGGACGGCGACCGTTGGATCGTGTTGTCGTCGGCCGACGATGTGCGGCGAGTGGGCATCCAGCGCGGCGACCACCGGCCCGGCGGCGTTCATCTCGACATTGCATGCGGGCCTGCCGAGTTCGACGCAGAGTGGGCTCGGCTGCTGCGCTCCGGCGCGGTCGAGCTGAGCCCACCCCGACACGAGGGCTACGGGTCGATCGTCAACCTGACCGATCCAGACGGAAACGCGTTCGACCTCTGTGCCTATCGCTGAGCCGACTCGGGGTCAGCACGGGGTCAGCACGGAGACGCGGGAAGGGGGCCGGTTTCCCGGCCCCCTTCCTGATTCTGCTGGTCTCTGTGAATGGCTGCGACGGCATCAGGCCGGCGCAGCGCTCACCTCGGGATCAACGGCCCGCCGCGCCTGCGCAGTACTTGTTGGTGTACAGGGCGGTGACGTCGGGTGCGATCTCGACGCCCTGAGCCGCATAGATC
>JAYUSX010000453.1:0-2955 GCA_043755475.1 Actinomycetota bacterium | reverse complement strand
TCCTTGGTGACCACGTCGACGGTCTTGAGCGTGGGCCTGTTGAGCGTGGCCAGCGGCTTCATCGCGGCGCGCACGACCAACAGTTCGCCGGTGCTCATGCCGCCTTCGGTGCCGCCGGCGAGGCTGCTCTCGCGGCGGTAGTCGTTCGCAGCCGCATCCCACACGATCGCGTCGTGCGCGGCGCTGCCGCGGCGTCCGGCGACCTCGAACCCGTCACCGATCTCGACACCCTTGACCGCCTGGATGCTCATGATCGCCTGGGCCAACGCTGCGTCGAGCTTGCGATCCCAGTGCACATGGCTGCCGAGGCCCACCGGCACACCGTAGGCGAGCACCTCGACGACGCCACCCAGGGAGTCACCATCCTTGGCGGCGTCCTTGACCTCGTCGATCATCGCCTGCTCGGCGGCGGCGTCGAAGCAGCGCACCGGCGACTCGTCGACCCGCTCGAGGTCGGCGAACGTGGGCCGATCGGTGGCCTTGGAACGTGCGGCGCCCATCTGGATGACGTGCGACAGCACCTGGCAGTCCAGCTCGCCGAGCAGCTTCTTGGCCAGCGCACCGGCAGCCACCCGGGCAGCGGTCTCGCGGGCGCTCGCCCGTTCGAGCACGTCGCGCGCGTCGGTGAACCCGTACTTCTGCATCCCGACGAGGTCGGCGTGTCCGGGGCGCACCTGCGTGAGCGGATCCTTGGTGGCACCGGGGGCGGGAGACATCTCCTCGTGCCACTTGTCGCTTCGGAACCACTCGCTGTTCTTGATCTCGATCGCGACCGGTGACCCGAGCGTGCGCCCGTGGCGCACACCACCGAGCAGGGTCAGCTCGTCCTGCTCGAACCGCTGGCGGGGGCCTCGGCCATAGCCGAGGCGTCGGCGGGCCATCTCGGCCTGGATCTCCTCCACCGTGATCTCGAGCCCGGCAGGAAGTCCCTCGACGATGACGACGAGGGCCTGGCCGTGCGATTCGCCGGCGGTGAGGTAGCGCAACACAGTGAGCAGGTTACCGGGACCGTGCGGTCAGCTCCCGGAGCGCCGCAGCGCGCATCACATCGGTATCGGGGAGCACCCCGAGCCACAGCTGTTGCTGCAACGCCGCCTGATGAACCAGCATCCCGAGCCCGTCCACGGCCGTGGCGCCGATCTGCCGCGCCGCTCTGAGCAGGGGCGTCTCCAGCGGGTGATACACCAGGTCGGCCACCACCTGCCCGGCCCGAAGATGCGATGGGTCGACGGGCAGTTCGTCGGCACCCTCGTGCGCAGCCACCGCTGCACCGCCAGGGCCAGCGGTCGCCATGCCGAGCGAGGTGGCATTCACCACGATGTCGGCGTTCGCCACATCCGAGGGCTGTCCGACCTTTCCGATCGGACCTGCCAGAGCCGCGGCCTGCGCTGCGCCGGCAGCGGAACGGTTCACCACGTTCACCGCCGCCGCTCCCGAACGTGCCAGGGCGTCGATCACGGCGCGGGCCGCGGCGCCTGCGCCGAGCACCACGATCGAGCGTCCGCGCACGTCGACGTCGACGTCGCGAAGTGATGCGACGAAGCCGGCTCCGTCGGTGCTGTATCCCTTGAGGCGATCGTCGGCCATGCGCACGACGGTGTTCACGCTGCGCAGCGCAGCGGCGGCCGGGTCGAGTTCGTCGACGTGGTCGGCGACGTCGCGTTTGTGAGGCATCGTGACCGACAGACCACCGAGACCGAGCCAGCGCATCGCGTCGATGGCGCGTCGCGAGTCGCCCGGAGCGACCTCGAACGCGGTGTACACCCAGTCGACCCCCGCCGCAGCGAACGCCGCGTTGTGCAGTGCCGGCGACAGGCTGTGCGCGATCGGCGATCCGATGACGGCTGCCACGGTGGTGGCGCCAGTGATCACAACAGGCCCGCGTCGAGCGCCTTCTGAACGTTCGCTTCGTGATCGGCCAGAGTCACCGCGAACGCATGCCCGCCTTCTTCGTCGGCGAGCACGTAGTAGAGCCACATGCACTGGTCCTTGCGCACCTCGTCGGGGAGCTGCTGGCACTCCGGACCGCCCTCGGGCGGATTCGGAGCCGGGTTCAGCACCGCCTGGATGGATGCGCGACCCGGATTCGCGATCGGCGTCGGCGGCAAGCCCGCGTAGAGGTAGGTGTTGTAGGGCGTGTCGAGCGCCTTCAGCTCCAGGAACGGCCGATTCTGGTCCTGCTGGTAGTAGAGGGTGGCGTCGATCTGCAACGGCATGTTGATCCGCAGCCGATTGAGGATGACCCGGGCGATCAGGGGCCGGTCGGCCTCGATCTTGGCTTCGCGTTCGACCATCGATGCGACGATCAACACCTGGTACGCCTGCAGCGCATGTTCGTAGCCCTTGACGACGATGTCTTCCTGGCGGCCGACCCGCTCCATCAAGGCGACCATGCGCCGGATCACCTGATCCGGCGTCTCGCCGTTCGACACCTGATAGGTGTCGGGGAACAGCAGGCCTTCCAGGCTGGTGACCCCTTCGGGTTGCCATTCGGATCGGATGCTGCCGTCGGTGGCAGCCGCGATGAAGTCGCTCATCAGCAGCCGTGGCATTCGTTCGCTCAGACGCTGTGCCATCCGATCGACGGTGAAGCCCTCCGGGAACGTGACCGAGGTGTAGGTCTGCTCGGGCGGCGTTCGGAGCACGCCCATCAGATTGCCCATGTGATCGCGCGGCCGGAGTCGGTAGTAGCCGGGTGTCAGCTCGAGCCCGCCCTGACGTTCGACGTACCAGCGAAAGACCCGGGCATTGGTGATGAAGCCTTCGTTCTGCAGCCGCACGCTGAGCGTGTCGATCGTCTCGCCCTCGTCGACGGTGAAGTTCACGGCCGGTTCCGGGTCGCCCGAGGGGTTGATCTGCTGCAGGTACCACCAGCCGACGGATCCACCGACGAGCATGGTGACGGTGCCGATCGCCAGCAGCGAGTAGGCCAGCCACTTGAACGGCCAGCGGTTC
>JAYUSX010000452.1:0-19600 GCA_043755475.1 Actinomycetota bacterium | reverse complement strand
TCCCCGATCTGCTGAAGACCGAAGACGTGATCCGCTACGAGCTCGCCCACTACGTGGCGTCGCGACCGGCTCAGAAGATCGAGACGGCAGCGGCTCGGCTGGCCTGGACCCGCGGACCCGAGAGCGATCTCGAGACGTGCAACAGCGTGCAGACCATCGAGTCGTTCGCCCGGGGTGAAGGCATCTGGCGAGCGCTTCCCGACGACCAGCGGGTGGCGCAGATGGAGCACATGATCCGGCTCACCGACGAGCTGTATCCCACGCTGCGCTGGTTCCTGTTCGACGGCCTGCAGCGTTACGCCAGCCCCGTGACCATCTTCGGCCCGCAGCGCGCCGCGTTGTACCTCGGCCAGATGTACCTCGTGCTCACCTCCACCGAGCACGTCCGCACCCTCACCCGACACTTCGACGACCTCATCCGAGGGGCTGTGGTGCACCCGAACGAGATGTCGCGCTACCTGCACGACCTGCTCCGGTCGACCGCGTCACCACGCTCGGTCTGAACACCACGCGATCTGGTCGCGACCGATCCGTGGTGCGCTCACGCGCTCGGCTCGGCCGTGCTGCCGTGCTGGGCGTAGTCGGTGATGAGCGCCATCAGATCGGCCGGCACCGCCACACCGTGTTCGGCGGTGTGCGCGCGGCTGGCCAGCCTGGCAGCACCGGGAAGGCGCACCCCGTCTTCGGCGTCGAGCGCGTTCAGTTCGGTCTCGATCCGGTCGACGAACCCGTCGCCCATCGTGGCCGTCGGGTCGATCGCGAGGATCACCTGCCCCACGTCGGGCGGCCCGCCGGCCATGCCGCCGAATCCGGAGGCCTCGAACGAGAAGTTCGAGCCGGCGACGCCGCCCGACATGATGTCGACGAGCAACGCCAGTGCCGACCCCTTGGCCCCGGCCGCGGGCACCATCGCTCCACCGAGCGCGGCATGGGCATCGGTGGTGGGGTTGCCATCGGCGTCGATCGCCCATCCGAGCGGGATGTCGCAGCCCTCCTGTGCGGCCGCATTCACCTTGACCCACGCCACTGCCGACGACGAGAGGTCGGCCACCACCGGCGATCCGTTCGCCCGAGGGGCCGCCCAGGCGAGCGGATTGGTGCCGAAGAAGGGCCGCTTCCCGCCGGCCGGCGCCATCAGCGACGACGAGTTGGCGAACATCAACGCCACCAGCCCCTGGTTCGCCAGGTGCTCGACGAACCAGCCGAGCACGCCCGCCGAGTACGAGTGCGCGATCGCCATGATGCCGACCCCGCACGTTCGCGTTGCATCGACGAGTGCGGGCGCGCCTGCTTCGAAGGCCGGGTGGGAGAAGCCGAGACCGGCGTCGACCACCACGGTGGCCGAACGCGGTCGGGACACGACGGGCACGGCGTCGCCGAGCACCTTGCCGCAGTGCACGTGATCGCAGTAGGTGGGCAGGTACGACAATCCGATCGGCCGCAGCCCCTCGGCCTCCGCGTCGCGAACGCTTCGGGCCGTCGGCTCGGCCTGCAGGTGCGATGCCCCCGATGCGCGGAGCATCCGGTAGCTGAGGTCGAGCACCTCGTCGAGGGAGAGCACCGTCGGCTGCTGAGACATGGTGTCGACGATAACGACCCCCGCTGAACGGGTACGCTCCCGGCCCGTGATGGTGCCGTGATCGTGGTGGCCGGCGAGGCATTGATCGATCTCGTGATTCGCCCCGACGGCTCGGTGGCGGCTGCGCTGGGGGGTGGGCCGTTCAACGTCGCCCGCACGATCGCGCGACTCGGTGGCGAGGTGTCGTTCCTCGGAGCGGTCTCCGACGATCGGTTCGGGTCGATGTTGGCCGCACAGCTGCTCACCGATGGCGTGTCGGCGGCGACGACCGTGCGCACCGATCTGCCCACCACGCTGGCAGCAGCAGAGCTCGACGAGGACGGCTCGGCGACGTATCGCTTCTACATCACCGACACCTCGGCGCCGGCGCTCGATCACCTGCCCGACGCTGCCCGCTCTGCGCATGCCGTGCACGTCGGCACGCTCGGCCTCGTGCTGGAACCGATGGCGACCACCCTGGTCGGATTCCTCGGCACCCTGGCCCCCGAGGTGCTGGTGATGACCGACCCGAACTGCAGGTCGAGGGTGATCGCCGATCGAGCCGAGTACCTCGCTCGACTCGGGCGCGTGTACCGATCAAGCCACATCGTGAAGATCAGCACGGACGACGCCGAGTACCTCGCACCCGGTGCCGATCCGCTCGACGTCGCCGCAGCGATCGTCGAGGAGGGTGTCCACCTGGTGTTGTTGACCGCGGGCAAGGACGCCATCTACGTCGTGACCTCCGACCGGACGACGGCGCTCCCCACGCCCGCGGTGCAGGTGGCCGACACGATCGGTGCAGGCGACTCGTTCTGCGGTGGCTTCCTCGCGTGGTGGTGCGGCAACGGCTTCGGCGTGGCCGAGCTGGCCGATCACGCACTGGTCGTCGAGGCGGCTCTGGCGGCTCAGGCGGTGTCGGCCTTCACCGTGACCCAGGTGGGCGCCAACCCACCTCGGCGCGACCAGCTCGATGCATCGTGGAGTGCATGCAACCCTCGCTGAGCGAACTCCTCGATCGCGCCCGATCGATCGTGGCCGGCGGTGGTCGAATCGTCGGCATCGCCGGCGCGCCGGGTGCCGGCAAGTCCACCCTGGCCGGGCAACTCGTGACCGCGTGGGGACCGACGGCACGACTGCTCCCGATGGACGGGTTTCACCTCGAACGGACACTCCGCCCAACCTCGCAACGGACGATTCAGCCCATCACCGTGCCGGAGGTGCTCGCCGGCGTTCGCCGTCGACTGAAGGCGCCGAGGTCGATCGGGCGGCCGGTGTGCTCGCCCACGAACTGGACCGGATCGCGGTCGTGGTCGCGACCGCCTTCGACGGCATCGACGATCGCCACCATGAACTTGCCGGCGATCGGAGCGTTCTTGAACTGGTTGCCACTGGTCGCGCAGGCCATGTACCAGCCGGGCACGCTCGAACGGTCGTAGATCGGCACCCAGTCGTCGGCGACGTCGTAGAGGGCGGCCAATCCCGCCGGTCGATGGGGCACACCGAACTCGGGCACGCGCCTGGCGAGACGGTACATCGTGGTCTCGAACCTCTCGACCGACGTCCGCTCGTCGTACTGGTCGGGATCGTCCACCCACTCGAGCGCGTCACACGCCGGCTCGGTTCCGCCCACCAGCAAGGTGCCTCCCATCTGTGGGCGAAAGTACTGGCCGATGTCGAGATCGCTCACGATCGGCGCGCCGTCATCGAGTCGGAGACCTGCCGGCGCAGGCACCGCGAACACCTCCTGGCGCAATGGCCGGTGATGGATGGTCATGTCGGTGTGCGCACCAGCGAGCCTGTTCAGGATCGCCGAGTGCGGCCCACCGACGTTGATCACGATCGGCGCCTCCACCACCTCGCCGTCGGCAAGGCGGACGCCGGCGACGCGGCCGTCGGAGAACTCGACGGCCACCACATCGGCACGAAAGCGGAACGTCGCGCCGTGCTGGGCGGCTGCGAAGGCGATGTTGCGGGCCGCGAGCATCGGATCGTCGACGAACCCGGCCCGTGGTTCGAAGATCGCCGTCAACGTGCCGTGCGCGTCGTCGGCGAACGAGGGGTCGACCACCGGTTTCGGCGGGAAGAACCTACCCACGTCGAGTTGGGGGAAGCGAGCTGCGATCTGTTCGGTCTCGAGCATTTCGTAGTCGATGCCCACCTTGTCCCACAGGTCGGTGATGCGGGTGAACGAGAACTCTGGGGTGTCGAACAGCAACATGCCCGTCTCGATGAAACGACACATCCCGTCCGGGTCCCGAGTGCCGAGATAGGTCTCCCAGTCGTGCCAGGCCGGAGCCGACTCCCATGCGGTCAGCACGCTGTCGAGCGTGGAGTAGCTGAAGCGGATGATCGACGAGGAGGAACTGGTGGATCCGGCGCCGGGTGTCCCTGCCTTGTCGACCACCGTGACGCGTCGACCGCTGCGAGCGAACTCGAGGGCGACGGCGGACCCGATCACGCCTGCACCGATGACCAGCACATCCGTTCCGGGATTCACGATTCGCAGCGTACTTCGCCACACCTTTCGCACAGGGGGCCGATGGTCCCGAGCCCGCGAGCAACGATGACTAGCGTGTCGACATGTTCCGACTGATCTCCGTCGCCGGCCGCAGTGCGCTCCAGGCCGGCGAGCATTGGCACGATCTCGCTGCCCTTTCGTCCGATCCGACGCTCGCCGACCCGATGGTCGCGATCGCCCGCCATGCCGAACTGCACGCCTTCCACGATGCCGCCGAGGGCCGAGCTCCCGACGGCGCAGTCGCCGACGTGACCCTCGGCGTGTGCGTGCCACGGCCGGCCAAGGTCTTCGCGATCGGGCTCAACTACGGGCGGCACGCGGCCGAGAGCGGCATGGAGCTTCCGCCCGCGCCGTTGACGTTCACCAAGTTCCCCAGCTGCCTCGTCGGACCGACCGCCGACATCGAGCTGAGCGGCCCGTCGGTCGATTGGGAGGTCGAGCTCGTCGCAGTGATCGGCACCGGCGGTCGGCACATCAGCGAGTCCGACGCGTGGTCGCACGTGGCCGGGCTGACGCTCGGTCAGGACATCTCCGACAGGCCGGTGCAGCTCACGGGCAAGCCGCCCCAGTTCTCGCTCGGCAAGAGCTTCGACACCTTCGGACCGATCGGACCCGCCGTGGTGTCGATCGACCAGTTCCCCGATCCGGACGACATCGGGTTGTGGTGCGACGTCGCCGGAGAGCGCATGCAGGACGCTCGCTCGAACGATCTGATCTTCGGAGTCGCCCACCTCGTGTCGTATCTGTCGAGCATCTGCACCCTCGAGCCCGGCGACCTGATCTTCACCGGCACACCCGACGGCGTGGGCGCCGCACGCGGTCGTTTCCTGGCCGACGGCGAGGAGATCGTCTCGGGCGCCGAGGTCATCGGCGAGCTGCACAACCGCTGTGTCACCCCGTGAACGTGCTGTGATCGCCTGACGACCAGTCGACGGCCAATCGACGGCCAGTCGACGGCCGATCACCGGCCAGTCGCCGGCCGATCGCCACGGCGTCTGGGTCAGCCGACTCGCCAGGTCCAAGCGCACATGTCGGCTCCCACGCCCTCTTCGACGACGAGCGGGGCGGGCTCGGTGCGCTCCACCAGCGACCACACCTGTCCCTCGAGTCGCGCGAACTCCGCGGTGAATCCGAGCGGGTCGAGGACGTCGTCTCGGAACGTGATCGTCACGTGTCCACCGCTGCGAACCACCTCGGCGAGGCCCCGGAGCGCCTCCGGACCCACGTGGCCATAGGTGAAGACCCCCACCGAGACGACCGCATCGAACGACCCCGGTGCGAACGGCAGCGGTTCGAGGAGCGAGCCCTGGTGCAACTCGTCGTAGACCCCACGAGCGCGTGCGACGCCGAGCATCGCGTGCGACAGGTCGATGCCGACCAATCGACCGACGTCGAGTCGATGGAGCTCCGCACCGACGAGACCCGTGCCGCAGCCGGCATCCAGCACACCTGCGTCGCTGCCTGCCCACGCAAGGCAACGGTATGCGGCGACCGCGGGGGCCTGCCACTCCATCCCATCGAGGTCGTGGTCGTAGGAGGCGGCCCACGTCTCGTAGCGGTCGCGTAGTTCGTCGGGGTTGCTGGCGGCATAGATCCATCGCAACCGGTCCTCGTCCACGCTCCGATCATTCCACGGCTCGACCCATCGCCCGACGCGTTAGCAGGGGTCCGAGTGCCACGCGCCACCCCGGGGTGGCAGCTGGCACTCGATTCGACCGTGTGGGACTCGGGTTGGGGTGTGGGACTCGGGTGGGGGTGTGGGACTCGGGGGTGAACGGGGGGAACGCGGGGAACGGGGGGAACGGGGGTGAACGGGGCACCGTGGCTCGTGTTCGTCCACAATGGGGAGATGGCTGGGTCCGAACCTCCTCGCAACCGATCCGAGCGCGACGTGGCCCAGCCGGACAGCGCGTTCGGCGTCGAGCGATCCGAGCATGCTGCGCTCGGGGAGGACATCCGACTGCTCGGGCGGTTGCTCGGCGACGTGATCCGCGACCAGGCGGGCGACGAGATCTACGACCTCATGGAGCGCGTGCGCCGCCACGCGGTCGCCGCCCGCCGAGACCACGGCCACCTCGACGCCGGCGAACTGAGTGCCGTGCTCGACGGGATGCACCCGGATGCGGCCGTCCACATCATCCGCGCCTTCAGTTGGTTCTCGCTGCTGGCCAACATCGCCGAAGACGTGCACCAGGTGCGTCGCCGCCGCCACTACCGCGACATCGACGCGCCCGCTCGACCCGGCTCCCTCGACCATGCCGTGCGCATCCTGAGCGACGACCTCCACGATCCGTCCTACGTCGCTCGCGTTTTTCGCCGGGTGGAGATCAGTCCGGTGTTGACGGCGCACCCCACCGAGGTGCGCCGGAAGACGATCCTCGACGTGCAGCGTCGCATCGCAGATCTGCTCACCGTGCGCAGCCGCATGCAGATGGACGACGAGGAGGCCGCCGAGTGGGAGCGCGACCTTCGGCTGCAGGTGCTGACGCTGTGGCAGACAGCGCTCCTCCGATTGTCGAAGCTCCGGGTCGGCGACGAGATCGCCGAGGCGCTCCGGTACTACGAGCTGACGCTGTTCGACGTTCTGTCCTCGTTGCAAGCAGACGTCCAACGCACGGTCGAGTCGTTGGAGGACGGTGCCGCGGGTTCGACGGTCCGCGTGCAGCCCGTCATTCGCATGGGTTCGTGGATCGGCGGCGACCGCGACGGGAATCCGTTCGTGACCGCCGAGGTGCTGCGACTCGCCGTCGATTCGCAGGCTCGAACCGCGCTCACCCGCCACCTCACCAACCTCCATCGGCTCTCGGTCGAGCTGTCGATGTCGTCGCGGTTGGTGACTCCATCGCCGGCGTTGCTGGCGCTCGCCCACGCGTCCCGCGACGACTCGCCGTTCCGGGCCGACGAGCCGTACCGTCGGGCACTGCGCGGGATGTACGCGCGGCTCGCGGCCACGGCGCACGCAACGATCGGCACCGTCCCGGGACTGCCGCCCCACGCCGACCTTGCACCATACGGCTCGGCTGACGAGCTCGCGAGCGATCTCGCCGTCGTCGAGGCATCGCTGCACCTCCACGGAGCGGGGACGCTCGCCGACGCTCACGTTGCGCCGGTGCGCACGGCCGTGGAGCTGTTCGGCTTCCACCTGTGCACGCTCGATCTGCGCCAGAACAGCGACGTCCACGAGCGAGTCGTCGACGAACTGCTGCGCAGCGGTGGCGTCGTGGACGACTACCTGGGCCTCGACGAGGACGGCCGGGTCACGGTCCTGCGGCAGGAACTCGCAACGGCTCGTCCGCTGCTGCACCGTTCGATGCCGCGGTCGGAGGAGACGGCCAAGGAGCTGGCGATCATCGAGACCGCGGCGCAGGCGGTCGATCGATTCGGCGAGCGGATCATCGGCCATGCCGTCATCTCGAAGTGCAACTCGGTGAGCGATCTGCTCGAGGTTGCGACGATGCTGCGCGAGGCGGGCTTGCTCAGGCCCGGCGCCGACCCGCGCCTCGCCGTCGACATCGTGCCGCTGTTCGAGACCATCGACGACCTGCGCTGCTCCGCCGCGATCATCACCGATCTGCTGCGGCTGCCCGAGTACCGCTCCTGGCTCGACCGCTGTCGCGGCGGGTTGCAGGAGGTGATGCTCGGCTACTCCGACAGCAACAAGGACGGCGGCTACGTCGCCGCGAACTGGGCGCTCTACCGAGCGCAGGTGCAGCTGGTGGACGTGTGCCGCGAGGCCGGGGTGCGCCTCCGGTTCTTCCACGGACGCGGCGGCACCGTGGGCCGCGGAGGCGGGCCGAGCTACGACGCGATCCTGGCCCAGCCGCCTGGCTCGGTGGACGCGAGCCTGCGTCTCACCGAGCAGGGCGAGGTGATCGCGGCCCGGTACGCCAACCGCGACCTGGCCCGGCGGAGTCTGGAAGCGCTCGTCGCTGCGGCCGCAGAGGCAACGGTCGGAGCAGGCAGTTCAGCTCCGGTTCCCGAGTTCGTGGCGGTCATGGACCGCCTGGCCGACGACTCGCTGGATGCATACCGAGCGCTCGTGTACGGCGACCCGGACTTCGTGGATGTGTTCCGATCGCTCACGCCCATCTCCGAGATCAGCATGCTCAACATCGGCAGCCGACCCGCCTCGCGCACGGCGAGCAACCGCATCGAAGACCTCCGGGCGATCCCCTGGGTGTTCAGCTGGAGCCAGTGCCGGCTCATGCTCCCGGGGTGGTTCGGTGCGGGGAGCGCCTTCTCGTCGTGGGTCGGCGACGACGTCGATCGGCTGGCGATGCTCCGACGCATGTACCGCACGTGGCCCGTCTTCCGCACGATGCTGTCGAACATGGGGATGGTGCTGGCCAAGAGCGACCTCGGCATCGCTCGTCGATACGGGGCGCTCGTCGACGATGCAGCCTCGGGAGACCGCGTGCTGTCCGCGATCGCCGACGAGCATGAGCGCGCCGTGCACTGGGTGACCCACATCACCGAGTCACCGCTCCTCGGCGACAACCCCACGCTCGCCCGCAGCATCCGCAACCGCTTCCCGTACCTCGATCCGCTCCACGAGCTACAGGTCGATCTCCTCCAACGCCATCGCTCGGGCGAGCAGCACGAAGCGATCGCACGTGGCATCCAGTTGACCATCAACGGCATCGCCGCCGGATTGCGCAACAGCGGCTGACCGACGCCGGGCGAACCCGGCATCTCGACCGCTAGGAACGGGCGATGGGGACGAGATCGGGAAGGGTGACGTCGAGGAGCTCGAAGTCGGGACTGCACGAGGTGAGCGCATGCACCATGCCCGCAGGAACGACGAACGTGTCGCCGTCGAGCAGGTCGGTAGGGGCAACTCCGTCACACGCGAGCGTGCACGAACCGCGCAGCACGAAGCCGAACACGAACTCGGCATCGTGGGTCGACCGCGGGGTTCGATCCGTATCGACGGGACGAACGACGCGCACACCGGCCAGGCCGTCGGTGGCCGCGCCGATCCCGATGTCGCGGTACTGGAAGCCATCGAAGCGCCACGGATGCCATGCCGCCTCGGACGCGTCGTGGCGCACGAATCGTTGTCCACCGAACACCCGGAGTGGGTCGACGCCGCCCGTCGGCAACGGCATCGAATGATCGGCCAGCGTCTCGTGTTCGGCGGGACAGCCGAGTTCGATCACCTCGAGCCCGCCGCCACTCTCGAGCACACGGTGCCTGATCTCCGGTGGCTGCAACACGCAGTCGCCGGCCTCGAGCACGAACGGGTCGCCCTGATCCTCGTACACGAGTCGCACCCAGCCTCGGTGGCAGTAGATCATCTGGAACCGCACCTTGTGGTAGTGCACGTAGTCGGGCACCGGACCATCGGTGGTGATGCGGATGTGCGATCCGATGAACCTGCCGCCCTGACGCCCGGGGATGATGTCGCGGTACTCCATCCCGGCGCGCCCGACCCCCCACGACGCAGCTTCGCGCATGCGGCTGATCGACAGCGACTGGCTCACGGCGGGCACGACGAGGCCGGGGTCGGCATCGACCACCTCGACCTGTGTGCCGTTCGGTGCGCGCCACGCACCCTCGCCGCAGCCGGTCGCTCCTCCGGCCGCTTCGACCGTCGCCATCGAGCGCTGCACCGCCGAAGGGTCAGAGCATCGCAGGCGAATCGTGAGGTGCGTGCCGGCACGTTCGGCTGACGCGTGGTCGTCGGTCGACTGCAGGCGCAGGGTCAGCCCATGACCCGACAGCTCTGCCGTGGAGGGTGCATCGGCGGGGAAGATCGCGTCGACCCTGAACCCGAGACCCCTGGTGAAGAACTCGAGTGTGGGCTGCAGGGGGCGACACGGCACCACGACGAGGGCCTGGCGCCGGTCCGCACCGACCTGCGGCCCAAGAGGCCGACCAGCGCCCGATGCTGACATGTTCTCCACCGGATCGGTCATCGACGGCGACGCTAGCCTGACCCGGTTCCCGGCCCAACGCAGACATGACCGACGCCACCTCTCCCCACCGACGCACCGACGAGACGCCCCATCTCTTGCCGGCTCATCTCTTGCCGGCTCATCTCTTGACGGCTCATCTCTTGCCGGCTCATCTCTTGCCGGCTCATCTCTTGCCGGCTCATCTCTTGCTCGGCATCGACACCGGTGGCACCTACACCGATGCCGTGGTGTACGACGAGCGGTCGCGCACCGTGGTGTCGAAGGCGAAGGCACCGACGACCCATCACGACCTCAGCATCGGCATCGGCGAGGCGATCGAGCGCGCGCTGCACTTCGCCGGCGCCGAGCCGGATCGGATCGAGCTCGTCTCGCTCTCCACCACGCTCGCCACCAACGCGCTCGTGGAAGGTTCCGGCCGGCCGGTCGCGGCGGTGATCATCGGCTTCGACGACGAGGTGATCGAACGGGGCGGCCTGCGGCGTGCGCTCGCCGGCGACCCTGCGATCCTGCTGGTGGGGGGCCACGATCCCCACGGCAACGAGCGGTCGCCGATCGACCTCGACCTGCTGGCCGACGAGGTGGCGCGAGTCGCCCAGCGCGTCGACGGCTTCGCCGTGATGGCTCAGTTCAGCGTGCGCAACCCTGCACACGAACGCGCAGCCGCCGAGGTGATCCGCCGCGTGACGGGCAAGTCGGTGACCGCGAGCCACATGCTCTCGGCCCAGCTGAACGGACCCAAACGAGCAGTGACGGCCATTCTCAACGCCCGATTGGTGCCGATCATCGACCGTCTGGTCGCCACCACGGAGCAGACCTTGACCGCGCAGGGCGTTCACGCTCCGGTGATGGTCGTGCGGGGCGATGGCTCGCTCGTCTCGGCGGCGTTCGTGCGCGAGCGACCGATCGAGACGATCCTGTCGGGACCGGCGGCAAGCCTGGTCGGCGCAGCACATCTCACCGGGCTCGACGATGCCATCATCAGCGACATCGGTGGCACCACCACCGACATCGCCGTCCTGCGCAACGGCGTCCCACTCGTCAGCACGATGGGCGCCACCGTCGGCGGGCATCGCACGATGGTGGCCGCCGTCGAGATGCACACCCACGGCCTTGGCGGCGACAGCCAGGTGAGGCACGACGACCGCGCGGCCGGCGCTGTGCTGCTGCTCGGTCCGCGGCGCGTGATACCGGTGGCGCTCCTCGCCGCTCGCCATCCCGCCATGGTTCATGCGGCGCTCGATCGTCAGTTGTCGGCCGATCCGCCGAGCGATCTCGACGGGGTCTTCGTGGTGCTGCTCGACCCACAACGAGGCGACCAACGAGGCGACCAACGAGGCGACGAACGCGGGGACCAGGCACGGGGCCTGCTCGACACGAACGAACAGCGCATCGTCGAGTCGGTCGCATCGACCCCCGACGGGCTCACGACCGCCGCGGCGGTGATGACGTCAGCCGCCCAGCGACTCGTGACCGAGCGTCTCGTCCGCAAGGGCGTGCTGCAGTTGGCATCGTTCACCCCCACCGACGCAAACCACGTCGTCGGCCGCCAACACACCGGCGATGCGGACGCGGCGCGCAAGACGGCGGTGCTGTTCGCTCGACGTCGCGACCGACTCGGCCGTGCGATCGCCGCAGATGCGACGGAGATCGCTCGCCTCACGATCGACACCCTCGTGAGACTCTCGGCCGAGGCCGTGCTGGCAGCAGCGTTCGATCACGATGGCCTTCCGTCCGACACCGTTCGAAGTCGCGCCGTGCAGGCTGCACTCGACGGACACGCTGGCGTGAGTCGTCTGTCGGTGGGGCTCGATCTTCCTCTCGTCGGCCTCGGAGCATCGGCACCCAGCTACTACCCGGCGGTGGCGGCACTGTTGGGAACCACGAGTGAGGTGCCCGACGATGCGGACGTCGCCAACGCGATCGGCGCGGTGGTGGGCCGGGTGCGCATCTCTCACGAGTGCACCATCTCGGCGCCGCAGATCGGCCAGTACATGGTGCACGCCGGCGACGCTCCGGTGATGACCACGTCTCTGGAGTCCGCGCTCGACCACGCCACGGGCGTCCTGACCGCACGGGTCCGCGCCGACATGAACGCAGCCGGCGCAGCCGAGGTCGAGCTCTCCACCGATTGGCGTGAGTCGACGGTGGAGGTGAGCGGGACCCCGATGTTCGTCGAGGGCCGACTGCACGTCACCGGAAGCGGCCGCCCACAGCTCTGAGGATCGCAGGTGCGGAGTACCTGCGGTTTGTCAAGAAAGCCTCAAGTCGTCCCGCGTTCGCGCCGATCTGTTGTACATGCGCCGCACGACGAGAACCATTCGGGTCGCCCTGGCTTCGCTCACGATGGCGGTCTCCACCGCGGCGTTGGGTGCCATGCCGGCCACGGTTCATGCCAGCCCCGCCCCGACGACCAGCAGCCAGTACGTGGTGAAGCCGGACGACACGCTGTTCGGCATCGCGAACAAGCTCGGCGTCACCCTCGATGCTCTGTTGACGACCAACAAGCTGACAACGACGAGCATGATCCACCCGGGCATGGTGCTCGTGGTTCCTGCCGGTGCACCGACACCGCTCCAGACGACCGCCTCCTCATCGGGGACGTCGTCCAGCAACACATCTCGAACCGCGCCGGCCACCACGTACGTCGTGAAGCCGAACGATGCCTTGTTCAACATCGCCCGCACGTACGGCGTCAGCCTGAACGGGTTGCTGCAGGCGAACAAGCTCACGATCAACAGCGTCGTGCTCCCGGGCCAGACGCTCACGATCCCGGCCGGAGGCACGTTGGCCGTCCCCCCCACGCCAACGGCCTCCGGCCCGGTACCCGCTCCTGGTGCCGCTCCCGGTGGTGCCTCCGCCGGGACCTATGTCATCCAGAGCGGCGACAGCATCTTCGCGATCGCCGCCAAGCACGGGCTGAAGATGGGCCCGCTGATGAAGGCCAACGGCCTGTCCCTCGACAGCGTCATCGCCCCAGGGCGGACGCTCACGATCCCGGCCGGAGGTGTCCTGGTGGTCTCCCCCCCAGCAGGCGCCTCCGGCCAGGTCAACTCGACGACGACCGCTGTCGCGGCGAAGCTCGACACGCTGGTTGCCTACGCCAAGGCCCAACTCGGCAAGCCGTGGGTGTTCGCCGCAGCGGGCCCGGATGCGTTCGACTGTTCCGGCCTCACGATGATGGCCTACCAGCAGATCGGCATCTCGCTGCCCCACTCGAGCGTGATGCAATCGACCAAGGGCGTGGCCGTCGACTGGTTCACCCAGGAGATCCGGGCCGGCGACCTGATCTTCATGGCGTCGAGCAACAAGCCGGGCGTCATCGGACACGTCGGCATCGCGATCGACGCCAAGCGCTGGATCCACTCGCCCGAGAACGGCGATGTGGTGCGGCAGGGCTTCATCCCCGCCGATGCACGCTTGATGGCGGTTCGCCGCTACGTCAACGGCTGATCACGTCAGCTCGACAACGCCCGGTCGAGTTCGTCGATCAGGAGGTCGGCTTCGACCGCGCCGAACACGATCGGAGGTTTGATCTTCAGCACGTTGTCGTGTGGACCGTCGGTGGAGATCAGCACGCCGCGTTGGCGCAGACGCTCGGCGATCTCACCCGCTACATCCGTGGCGGGCTGACGGGTCTCGCGATCGAGCACCAGATCGACCCCGAGATACATGCCCTCGCCGCGCACATCGCCGATCACCGCGTGGCGCTGCTGGAGTCCGCGGAGACCGTCGAGCAACATGGCGCCGGTGCGTGCGGCTCGCGACATCAGGCCCTCGCCCTCGATCACGTCCAGCACCGCCATGCCGACAGCGCAGCTGACCGGGTTGCCGCCGAAGGTGCTGAAGAACTCCATCCCGTTGGCGAACGCAGCGGCGATCTCGGGTGTGGTCACCACGGCGCCGAGGGGATGACCGTTGCCCATCGGTTTGCCGAGGGTGACGATGTCGGGCACGACCCCCTGCAACTCGAACGCCCACATCGACGAGCCGACCCGACCGAAGCCCACCTGCACCTCGTCGGCGATGCAGAGCGCCCCCGCTGACCGAGCATGCCCGTAGGCGGCGCTGAGGTAGCCCTGGGGGAACACAACCTGGCCGCCGCAGCCAGAGATCGACTCGGCGATGAACGCCGCCGGCCCGCGAGCATCGTGTTCGACGGCTCGGCCGATCGCAGCTGCCACCGAGGTCGCATAGTCCGTGCCCGCGGCAGCTCCGGCCGACCGAATGCGACCGCGGTACGGGTCGGGCAGCTCGGCCAGCTGTACGTGCGGCTGGCGCCCCGCACCGCCGGCGCGGTTGAACTTGTACGCGCTGATCTCGACGAGATCGTTCGTGTTGCCGTGATAACCCCAATCGACGGCAACCACGTCATGGCGTCCGGTGACGGTGCGCGCGATGCGCAGGGCGAGCTCGTTGGCTTCGGAGCCCGAGTTCACGAAGTACACCACACTCAACGGGTCGGGGAACGTCGCCGCGAGGCGCTCGGCGTAGTCGAGGATCGTGCGGTGGAGGTAGCGCGTGTTGGTGTTGAGCGCGGCCGCCTGGCGGCTCAGCGCGGCGACCACGCGAGGGTGGGAATGGCCCACGTGGCAGACGTTGTTGACGCAGTCGAGGTGGTGACGGCCGGTGTGGTCGACGAGCCAGACGCCCTCGCCTCGAACGATGCTGAGCTTCGAGCGATAGCTGGTGCTGAGCGACGGTCCGAGATCGATGCGTCGCCGAGCCATCAGCTCGTCGGGCGAATCGGCGCTGGCCCACGTTTCGGGGCCGAGTTCGAGGAGGAGGTCCGCGTCGGGAGCGATCTGGTGCCAGATCGCCATTCGACCGGGCTCGCCCGCGCCCTCGAAGTTGCCGTCGGGCCCGAGCAACGGGTCGGCCATCAGGTCGGTGATGATCTGCACGTGCACGTGTGGCGCCCACCCGCCGTTCACCGTGTGGTCGCCCACGAAGCCGACCACGTCGCCGGCAGCGACCCGCTGACCCGGCTGCACGGTGGTGAGCGTGCGGCGCGACAGGTGACCGTAGAGCACGTAGAAGTGACCGGCATCGCCCGCCTCGTGACGCATGATGACGGTCGGGCCGTAGTCGAACGGAAGGTCGTTGTCGACGACGGTGACGACGGTGCCCGGGAGCATCGCGTGCAGCGGTGTGTCCTCGGGGACGAAGAGATCGATCCCCAGGTGCACCGATCTGGCCTCGGGCGAATCGGTGGTGAACTGGTCGCCCGCGTAGCAGCTGCGGTCCTCGTCGTATCGTCCGATCGCGACCACTGCATCTGCTGCGACCATCTCGCGTCGCAGCCATTGCCAGTAGGCCTCCGGGTCGGACGCCAGGTGCATCCCGGGGGCACCATCGGCGAGGCTGACCACGATGCGCCCGGCCCTGCGCAGGTCGAACGGCACCGGCGACACCGGGCGGCACTCGTCACTGCGCAGCCAGTGGACGATGCCGTCGTGCTGCGGCACTGCGCCGAGGCCGGCGGCGCTCCGAGCGGCGAAGTGGAGGAACTCGGCCCGCATGCTCAGGAGCCGGCGCAGCAATCGCAGCGCTGGCGCCTGGCTGACCGTGAGGTAGCCGTTGTCGGGGAACTCTGCAGCTCGGTGCGACGAGATCGCGACGCTCATCGCCAGGCGGGCAACGACGAGGTCGAACAGCACTCGCAGCTCGCCGGCCTCGAGCGCGACCTCGTGCGAGAAACCGGCGATCACACGCGTCGCGGTGGAGACCACGTCGGCCACGTCGAGCAAGCCGTACGCGAGCGCGATCGCGAGCTCGTTCACCCGACGACCGAACACCGCATCGCCGAAGTCGATGATGCCCGTGATCCGCACCGAGTCGTCTCCGCGAGCACGTTCACATTCGTCTCCCCCAGCAGGATCACCGGCCGAGACCAGGACGTTGAAGTCGTTGGCGTCCTGATGCAACACCGAGGTCGGCAGCTGGTCGAACACGGGGAGCACGCGCTGGACGTAGCGATCGAACGCCTGCTCGACGAGTGCTCGATCGCCTGCATCGGCGATGTCTGCCACCCATGGTCGCACCGAGATCGCCTCGTCGAGGTTCCAGAGAAAGCCTCGCCGATGCGCGCCAGGATGGCCGAAACCGCGCAGGCCTGCCGACAGCCGACCGATCGCCACGCCCAGGTCGTGTTCGAGCTGAGGCGTTCGCACAGCGGTCGCCAACGTGGTGCCGGGAAGGTGGCTGACGACCCTCACGTGATGCGTGCCGTGCTCGCCGGCAACCACGGCGAATCGCGAACCGTCGACGGTGGGAACGACGCGGGGCACCGGCAGGTCGGGCATCGTGCGAGCGAGGTGCTGCAGCATCGCCAGCTGCAGGTCGAGCACCCCTGGATCCTCGGCGGCGTTGGCAACCTTGAGCACGAACGTGCCGTGCACCCCGATCAGAGAAGCGTTCTGATCGCGCTCGGAGTCGAGCGGCGACACAGATGCCTCGGTGCCGTGGGTGCCGTCGATGCCGGTGATGCCGGTGATGCCGAAGTGTTCGCGCGCAATCGACGCGAGCTCACCCGCTGAGAACGCGGGCGCCGGGCGCCGGAAGACGTCGAGGTCGTTGACGGTCACGCGAGCGAACCTATCGGTGCATCCCGTGTCGGCCGGTCTCAGCGCCCGGTGAAGTTCGCGGGTCGCTTCTCGAGGAACGAGGCGACACCCTCGCGATGGTCGTCGCTCTTGAAGCATTCAGCCATCGCCGCCGTGTGCCGCGCCATGTGCTCGCCCACGGGCGCGGTGAGCCCCTGGTGCACCAGGCTCTTGATCAGGCCGAGGCTGTGGGGAGACCCGGCGGCGATGGTGTGGGCGAACTCCATCGTCTTGTTCATCAGATGGTCGCTCAGCACGACATCGGTGACGTAACCGAGCCGGAGCGCCTCGTCAGCGTCGATCATCGCTCCCGTGTAGAGGAGCCGCAGTGCGGGCTGCACGCCGATGATGCGCGGCAGCAGCCACGTGCCTGCACCGGTGTCGGGAACGAGGCCGCGGTGGACGAAGTTCCAGGCGAATCGAGCGCTGGGGCTGCACAGACGGATGTCGCACTGCGACGTGAACTCGGCCCCCATGCCCACGGCCGGACCGTCGATCGCACACACCGTCGGCTTCTTGGCCTCGGCGATCGGCCACCACTTGTGGCGCTCCTCGGCCGAGCCGCGCAGGCCGCGGGTCTCCCCCGGGATCGTCGCCAGATCGGCCAGATCGGTGCCCGCGCAGAATGCGCCCGGCACACCGGTGACGACGATCACCACCGTCTCCGGATCGTCGTCGGCTCGTCCGACCGTCTCGATGAACCGTCCGAGCATCGCGTACGTCATCGCGTTTCGCTTCTCGGGCCGGTCGATGGTGACCACGCCCACCTTCCCGTCGCGGTGATACCGGATGAGCTCGCGCGTCGCGTCGGTCATGACCCCGACGGTAGCCGCGGGTGCCGAGGGCTGTCGTGACTCGCGAGTCCGATCAGTGGCTGAAGTTCACGTGCGGCAAGACCTTCTTCAGCCACCCGGGGGCGTACCAGTTCTTGTCGCCGAGCAACGCCATCGTCGCCGGCACGAGCATCACCCTGACCACCGTGGCATCGAGCAGGACGGCGACCGCAAGGGTGAGCCCCAGCTCCGTCGGCGGGATGGGACCCGTGACGCCGAAGGCGACGAACACGATGATCATGATGATCGCTGCATTCGTGATCGGCCGGCCGGTGCGGGCGATGCCTTCACCGATGGCCCGATGCGTGTCTCCGGTGGCCTGGTACCTCTCCTTGATCGAGGCGAGCAGGAACAGCTGATAGTCCATCGACAGTCCGAACAACAGGGCGAAGAAGAACAATGGCGCCCACGCATCGACGAAACCCTGGTGCTCGATGCCGATCAGTCCGGCTCCGTAGCCGTGCTGGAACACGAGGGTCGCGAACCCGAACGCGGCGCCGACGGTGAGCAGGTTCATGAGGATCGAGAACGTGGCGATCACCACACTGCGGAAAACCACGAGCAGCAGCACGAACGCGACGATCAGGATGAGGGCGATCGCGTACGGCGCTCGATGGACCAACACCTGGGTGAGGTCGTGGTTCTGGCCCGCAGGGCCACCCACCAGCGCATTCGGCACCGCCGCGTCCAGCTGCCCGCGCAACGCTTCCACCATGTCGGCGGTGGCCGACTCGTCGATCTGCGTGCCGGGCGTGACCCGAACGACAACACGTTCCGTGGGTGACGGGGCGGTGACGATGCGGGCATCGACGACGTTGTCGGTCGCCAGGGCGACGTCGATCACCCGTTGAGCGTCGGCGGCGGCGACGGTCACGTACGCCGGACCGGCAGCGCCAGGCCCGAACGAGTCGACCACCATGTCGTAACCGTCGCGGCTGGTGTTCCCCGCATCGACCACCCGTGCGCCTGGCATGCCGAGCTTCATCCCGAACGCCGGAGCGGCCAATGCCCCGAGGACGACGAGACCGACGGCCAACGTCCGGCCGGGTCGCTGCAGCGACGCGCGGGTCAACCTCGTCCAACGACCCTCGGCGACGATGTCGGGATCCTGGGTGCCGCGCCTGACGAGCACCTTGTCACCCATCGCAACGAGCACAGCCGGCAGCAGCGTCAGCGCGGCGAGCGCGACGGCGATCACCGAGATGATCATGCCCAGTGCCATCGTCTGGAACACCATGACCGGCACGAGGAACACTGCGGCGAGCGACAGCACGACGGTGAGCGCCGACAGGAACACGGCCTTGCCCGACGTCGACATCGCGTTCTCGATCGCCTTCACCGCGTCTTTGCCCTCGACACGTTCCTCGCGGTAGCGGGAAACGATGAAGAGGCTGTAGTCGATGCCGACTGCGAGGCCGATCATCATCGAGAAGTTCATCGACCACACCGAGATCGGCGAGATCAGGCTGAGCAGGTGCAGCGATGCGAAGCCGGTCGCAATGCCGGCGATGGCCAGGATCAGCGGGATGCCGGCGGCAAGCAGCGCGCCGAACGCGATGAACAGCATGATCAGCGTCGGCAGGCCCGATAGTAGCTCGGCCTTGTGCAGGGCTTCTTCGTTCATCCGGTTGAAATCGGCCCACACCGGCCATTCGCCCGTGACCGCGACGGTGGCGCCCGGTGCGATCGCCAGCTCACCGACGAAGTCACCGAGCTCGCCGGCGGCCTCGGGGCGCTCTTTGTCCTCGCCGACCTGCTGGTCGACGAGCACCAGCGCAGTGAGACCATCGCGAGAGATCAGCCCCGCTTCGGGCGGCATCGCGAGCGGGTCGACGACCGACGCCACCCTCGGTCCGGTCGCGAGATCGGAGATCAGCGCGCGCAGGCCGGCCGGTTCGTCCGCGATCGGGGTGGTCTGTCGATAGACGACGATCGGGCTCTCCGCACCCATGGCCGGGAAGTCGGCACGCAATTCGAGTCGCACCCGCTCGGCGGTCGAGCCCTTCGCATCCCAGCCGGCGCCCGAGAGCGCCTTCGTCAACGTGATCGCGAGCGGGGCCGCGGCGAGGGTGACCACCAACCAGACCAGGATCACGGCTCGACGATGGCGGGCCATCGACGCGGCAAGTCGCGAGAACAGCGCACGCTCATCGGGGTCATGTGATGGC
>JAYUSX010000451.1:0-2969 GCA_043755475.1 Actinomycetota bacterium | reverse complement strand
CGTAGAAGATGGTCTCCATCGAGCTCATGTCGACGGTGTGATATCGCGGGTGACCCTGCATCGCGTAGAGCATCACCGGCACGATCAGCGTGCACGTGATGCGGTGCTGTTCGACGAGGTCGAAGAACGCGTCGGGGCTGAAGGCCTCCATCACGTAGAACGCCCCGCCAGCGATGAGCACCGGTGCCACGAGCGACAGCGCCGCGTGCGACAGCGGTGTGGGCACGGCGATGCGCAGCTCGGACGGGAACTCCCACTCGGCCAGCTGGATCCAGGTCATCGCCTGCCACACGCGCTGCGTCATCAGCACGCCCTTCGAACGACCGGTGGTGCCACCCGTGTAGACGACGGTACACAGGTCCTCGAGGTGCACGTCGGGCGCGACCAGCGGTTCGGGCACGAACTGGTCGGCCAGCGCGAGGTAGTCGTCGCCGGCATCGTTCGGACCAAAGCCGAGCAGGTTGACGCCGGGGTGCTGCGCCACGATCTCGGCCGCCCGCTCGCTGAAGTGCTCGGCGTCGTAGACGAGGCACTCGATGCCGGCGTCACCAATCACGTACGAGTGGTCGGCCAGCGAGCCCATCGGATGCAACGGCGTGAGCACGACACCGTTGACCAACGACGCCATCGCGTTGATCAACACCTCGGGGCGGTTCTTCGACAAGATCGCGAGACGGCTGCCGCTGGTGATCCCTCGGTGCCGCTGGGCCTGCACGAACTGGCTCGTGCGTGCACGCACATCGGCGTACGAGAGGATGCCGCTGGAGGTATGGATGCACGGTCTGTCATCGTGCGCTTCGAGGCTGCGCACCACGAGGTGCGGCAGCAACGGCTGCTCGTGCAAGATCGCAACCACGGTGATCGGCGCGATCTCAGACGATCTGCAGCGCGACGATCAACGCGATCAGCCCCGACGTCAGCACGATCATCACCACGGCGGCAGCGGCGTCCCGCGTGACCGACCGCAGCAACGACGGGTCGAGCGGCGGCGGTGTGACGTCTTGATCTTTGAGTTGATAGGCCATGTCCGTCCCCCCACGTTCCGAACTTCGACTGGCTACACCTTAGCCCGAGTTAAGGCGCACGAGTCGGCGTGCGTAAGTTGGGCGTCATGGACCTTGGAGAGAACGCGACGACACGAGGACTGCGCGAGCGGCTCGAGGAATTCATGGACGAGCACGTGTATCCCAACGAGGACCGCTTCTTCCGTGAGTCGATGGACCTCGGCCCGTGGGCGGTGTGGCCGGTGGTGGAGGAGTTGAAGCCCCACGCTCGCGAGGCCGGGCTGTGGAACCTGTTCCTCCCTACCAGCGAGCACGGTCACGGCCTGACGAACCTCGAGTACGCGCCGCTGTGCGAGGTGATGGGGCGTTCGCATCTGGCGCCCGAGGTGTTCAACTGCGCGGCTCCCGACACGGGCAACATGGAGACCATCGTGCGGTACGGCACGCCCGAGCAGCAGCAGCGGTGGCTCGTTCCTCTGCTCGCCGGTGAGACCCGGTCGGCGTTCGCGATGACCGAGCCGGCGGTGGCATCGAGCGACGCGACCAACATCGAGAGCTCGATCGTTCGCGACGGCGACGAGTACGTCGTCAACGGCCGCAAGTGGTACACCACCAACGCCACCCACCCGCGCTGCGACATCATCATCTTCATGGGCAAGTCCGATCCGGGGAACCCCGATCGGCATCGCCAGCAGTCGATGATCCTCGTGCCCCGCGACACCCCCGGCGTCGAGGTGCTCCGCCCCATGCCGGTGTTCAACTTCTACGGCATGCCCGACCGCGCGTCCGAGGTGCAGTTCACCGACGTGCGCGTGCCGGCGGCGAACATGTTGCTCGGCGAAGGACGCGGGTTCGAGATCGCCCAGGGCCGCCTCGGGCCGGGCCGCATCCATCACTGCATGCGCCTCATCGGCCTGGCCGAGCGAGCCCTCGAGATGATGTGCCGGCGCACCGAGCATCGCGTCACGTTCGGCCAGGCGATCGCCACCCAGAGCGTCACGCTCGAACGCATCGCCGAGGCCCGTATCGCGATCGAGCAGTGCCGCCTGCTCACGTTGAAGACCGCTCACCTGATGGACACGGTCGGTAACAAGGAGGCGCGTCGGGAGATCGCGATGATCAAGATCGCCGCCCCGCAGATGGCGTGCCAGGTCGTCGACTGGACGATCCAGGCCTTCGGTGGCGCGGGCACCAACAACGACTTCGGTCTCGCCGCGATGTACGCCACGGCACGGCTGCTGCGGCTCGCCGACGGCCCCGACGAGGTGCACCGCAATCAACTGGGCCGACTCGAGCTCAAGCGACACTCGGCCAAGGGTCCGGTGGCACCACGCCCCCCGTACGCACCGACCTGGTAGGCGCGACCGGGTAGGGGACGCGCCGGCGACTCGCCTCAGTCCTCGACGGCCTCCAGCACGACGAGCGTCTGGTGCAGGTCGACCCGATCGCCGGCCGAGACGGCCACCGCGCGGACCATCGCCGGTTGCGCCGCACGCAGGGTGTGCTCCATCTTCATCGCCTCGACCACGGCGACGGGGCGACCTGTCTCCACCCGGTCGCCGACGACGACATCGACGCTCACCACCGTTCCCGGCATGGGACTGACGACGGTGAGCCCAGCGGTCGCCACGGCGTTGCGCCGCGGGCCATGTGCAGGGGCTGCAGCGAACTGCCAGGTCGCGCCGGCGCGACCCAACCACACCCCTGATGCGGAGGCGACGAAGGCGTAGCGCTCGACAGCGCCGTCGACCGTGAGCCGCAGCCATGGACCGTCGAACACTGCGGACACGTGTGCCGCCCACTCCCCTACCGACACCTCCCAGGCGTCGTCACCGGCGCTGGACAGACGCACCTCGAGCGCCGCTCCGTCACCGTCGACGAGTCGCACCACGACCGGCGACGGCTCGCCCAGACGCCAGCCGCGGCGATCGCCCCAAGGACCCGGCCGTGCTGAGGCGTCGAGCA
>JAYUSX010000450.1:0-7415 GCA_043755475.1 Actinomycetota bacterium | reverse complement strand
TACCCAGACCGGCGTGACGCCGAGCAGCGTGCCGTCCCAGCCGCGCACATGGTTCTCGCGGTATGACAAGAACGTGCGCCAGCCCGCTCGCTCGAGCGCCCGGCGGTCATCCTGGTCGACGTACCCGCCATGCTGGCGAACACGACGCCTGCGTCGCGCAGCGTTGGTCGGGGTTGTTTCGCGTGGCGGAGAGGGCATGACCGTCGACATGTGGCCACTGTGACAGAGGGGTGTTGTGGAACGTCAGTGCCGACTACCTGTGGGGTCGCTGTGCGGAACCCCCGATTGCTGTGCGCAAGCCTGTGCGGAACGCAGCGAGGCCGCGATCATGCCGCGCTGCTGTGGACGACGCGATCGCGGCCTCGCCGGGCGCGACTCGATCCGAGTTCGGTTCAGCCCTCGGGCAACGGGTAGTGGACGCCCGGGATGCCAGGGGCCATCGCCTGGTACCAGTCGGGTCGAGGCACCACGCCGGGGTAGCCCTTGCCGACCCTCGGGGTCGTGTCGGCATTCCACTCGTGATGGATCGGGGGGATCTGGTAGGTGCCGTTCGAGGCGTTGGTGCCGCCGTCGACGCACAGGTCGTGGCCGGTGATGTATGCGGCGTGGCTGGAGCAGAGGAACATCACCGGACCGACGATCTCCTCCAACTCGCCGACACGACGCATGGGCGTGCGGCTGGCGATCCACTTGTCCATGCCCATGCCCTCGAGCGCGGGGCGCACCATCTCGGTGATGATGAAGCCCGGCGAGACGGCATTCACGCGGACGCCACGATCTGCCCACTCGCAGCCGAGCTGCTGGGTGATGCTGCGGACGGCGCCCTTGGCGGCGTTGTAGGCGATCACGCTCATCTCGTTGGCGCCGCTGCCCATGATCGATGCGATGTTGACGATGGAGCCGCCGCCTGTCTCGAGCATGTGGCGACCGACCTCGCGCATGTACATGAACACGCCGTTCAGGTCGACGGCAACGATTCGGTTCCACGACTCCATGTCGAAGCGTTCGGGCGCCATGCCGCGCAGATCGGCGATTCCGGCGTTGTTGATGAGCGAGTCGATCTTGCCGTGCTCGCGGATCGCCGTGCCGACGACCCTCGTGACGTCGTCTTCGTTCGATACATCTCCGGTGACGACGGTGACCTTGGGCGAACCCATCTCACGACAGGCTGCAGCCACACCCTCGAGCAACTCGCCCGACCGGGCCGTGAGCACGAGCGAAGCACCCGCCTTGGCGAAGCCATGAGCGAATCCCTCGCCCAGGCCGTACGACGCGCCCGTGATCAGCACTGTTTTTCCCGTGAAGTCCATGTGTGCTCCTTGCCTCGATCCGCAACGGTGCCGCGGGCAGCCAACACGTGAGGCTGCGGTCCTGCAGTCCAGCACATCGTCGACCGCTGGGGCTGATCGGACCTCGGCGGCGACCTGGTCATCGGGCCGGTGTGCGGCTGGCTCAGGGTCGCTTCAGGGCTGATGTTCAGCGGGGCGACCTGGCTCGACCCGCAGATGGACGAAGGGGTGATGCAACGGCTGCTGGCGTGCTCGGTGTTCGTGCCGATCGGCGTGGTGTCTGTCGCGGCCCTGCGTTCTGCGAGAACGATCGCTCACGGGCGCGGTACGACCACCGCGACGTAGCGGGCAACCCATCGCGAAACATGGCCCGAGTCGCGCGAGAGTGACAGCCATGGGCGACGATCGCGGCGGTGTGGTGGTGACCGGTGCGAGCCGGCGGATCGGGATCGGCTCGGAGGTGGTGCGCAGCCTCGCGGCCGACGGCTGGCGCGTGTTTGCGACGTGGTTCACGCCGTATGACGAGTCGATGCGATGGGGGAGCGACCGAGACGAGATCGCCGACCTTCTCGCCCAGACCGGGTCGCATGGCATGGAGGCCGATCTCGGCGATCGCCAGACGCCTCGGGCGGTGTTCGAGGCTGCCGAGTCAGCGATCGGGCCGATCCGCGCTCTCGTGAACGTGCACACCTACGACCCCGGTGGAGGTATCGCTGAGGTGAGCGGCGACGAGCTCGACCGGCACCTGTCGATCAACGTCCGGGGCACCTACCTGCTCTGTCAAGAGTTCGCGGCGCGGTACTCGCTCGAGGCATCCGATCGTCGAACGGGCCGCATCGTGAGCTTTCTCTCCGGCCCTCCGCTGGTCGGCTCGGTCGCCTACGCGATGTCGAAGGGAGCGGTGCAGTGGATGACGTGGTCGCTCGCAGGGGAGCTCGCGCCTCGCGGCATCACCGTCAACGCCATCAACCCGGGGCCGACCGATACCGGCTGGATGCCCGAGGAGCTCCACCATCGGTTGGCTCGGTCGAACCCGATCGGGCGCGTGTCGACGCCGACCGATGCGGCGAACCTGGTGCGGTTCCTCCTCTCGGACGAGGGCGGGTTCATCAACGCACAGTGCATCGACTCCGACGGCGGGTTCGCCGCACTCGCACTGTCGCGCCTGGCCGATCCGATCTGACCGATCGCTCGATCGCCGATCGCCCGACCGCCGATCGCCCGACCTAGTTGAGTTTGACGATGCCCATCTTCACGGCCATCAGCACCGCTTGTGTTCGGTCGCGGGCCTGCAGCTTGTCGTAGATGCTGGCCAGGTGGTTCTTCACCGTCTTCTGGCTGATGTACATCGTGTTGGCGACCTCGCTGGTCGCCAACCCGTCGGCGATGTGCTGCAGCAACTCCTCTTCGCGCGGTGACAGCAGCGACAACTGCTCGCCGGGGTGCTTGGCCTCCTGCAACATCACCTCGGCCAGGCGTGGCGACAGGATCCGGTCGCCGTTCGCGGCGAGCTTGACCGCCATCACCACTTCCTTCACGGTCGAGTCCTTCGTCATGTAGCCGACCGCTCCCGCCTTCATGGCGCGCTCGATCACCTCGCGGTCGATGTGCATCGTGAGGATGACCACCCGCTGGCGATTGTCGGCCTGGACCAAGCGCCGAGTCGCCTCGATGCCGTCGATCTGGGGCATCGAGACGTCCATCAGCACCACGTCGGGTTTGGCTTCGAGGGCCATCCTGATCGCGTCTTCACCGTTGGACGCCTCTGCGATCACCGGGATGCCCTCGGTCTCCAGCGACCGTCGCAGACCCTGCCTGAGCATGGTGTGATCGTCGACGAGCATCACCGACGGCGGCTTCACGACTTCGTCTCGCCGGGCTCGAGCTCGACGGTGATGGTGGTGCCGCCGCCTTGGGTTGGTCCGACGCGCAGCGACGCGCCGATGCCATGGGTTCGTTCGCGCATGCCGATCATGCCGTATCTATCGGCACGGCGGGGCCCAGTGTTGAGACCGATTCCATCGTCGCTGATCTGCAGCAGCACATGGTCGGGGTGCGAGATGTAGGTGACGACGACCTTGGAGGCCTCGGCATGACGCTCGACGTTGGTGATCGCCTCCAATGCGATCTGCCAGAGCTCTCGCTCCACCTGTCGAGGTGGCCGAGATGGGGCATCGACGTGGCTCTCCGTGTGGAGCTGGCGCCGATCGCCGACGCGCGCCAGGTGATCGCGCAACGTGGCAGGCAGGTCGCGCTGATCGGTGACGTCGGTGCGCAGGTCGTGGAGCGTCTCGCGGATGTCGTTCACCACCGTGGTCACCTGCTGACGCAGGTCGACGAGCACGGCCTCCATCGAGTGGCCCTGGGTCGCCAGCTCCTGGGCGCGATCGACCTCGAACCCGAGGAACGCCAGCGAGGAGCCGACCTGGTCGTGGAGGTCGCGGGCGATGCGGCGTCGTTCCTCGGTGACGGTCGCCGAGCGGATGCGCCGGAACAGACGGCTGTTGTCGATCGCGATGCCGAACGGCTCGGCGAGCCCGTGCACGATCTCGGTGTGCTGCCGAGTGAGACCCTCCACGCGTTCCGACTCGACCGCGAGCAGGCCGACCATCGTTCCTCGGGCCCGCAGTGCTGCGTACAGCCCGCTCCGCGCCGTCGGCGACAGCCCAGAGCCCTCGGCGAGGTCGGCGATGCGAACGGTGCGCGGTGCATCGATCGCGGCCCGCACCATCGGGGGAGCATTGGCCAGCATGATCTGTGCGGTGGCGGTGGTGCCGGAGTTGCGGAACAGGTCGAGCCGGCCATCGGTCTCGTCGAACAGATAGAGCGACAGCGAATCCGACGGCACCAGCGAGGTGACACGCGAGATCGTCGAGTCGATCACGTCGTCGAGATCGAGCGATGCGGGCATGGTCTGTGCCACGCGCTGCAACGCGAACAAGAGCGAGTTGGCCTCCGACAGGCGGTTCACGCGCTGGAGTGCGGCCTCCTTCTGCCGCGCAGCGTCGAGCGTTGCTCGCTGTGACAGCCCCGTCGTGAACGCGACGACGCCGAGTAGGGCAGCCCACATGGCAGCGTCGCGAAGGCCATCTTCGAACCCTGCGTCGGGCACGTACTGCACGGTGACCACGACCACGGAGGCCGCGATCAGCTGGGCTGCGATCACGCTGCCGGCAGCGAACCCGGCCACCATCACCGTGGGGATCAGGCACAGGGCGAGCGGTGAGGTCCACGCCCCGGTGAGCATCACGAGCCCCGTGTGGAAGGCGTGTTCGATGACGATGCGCAACCGAACGCGATGGTCGTCGCGATGCGGGATCGGTCGCAGCGTGACTGCGATCGCGTACGCAGCAGCAGCGGCGATGCCGCCCCAGAGCTGCCAGTTCGACCACGACATATCTTCGCGGCCTTGCACGATCGCCCCTGCGATCGCCAGCAGGCGAAACGGCCACATCGGAGCGGCGATGGGGGATTGCCCGCTCGGGTCGGCGGTTCGCGCGTCGGTCGAGCCGGTCGGCGGGATGGCGCGCTGGCCCGGGCGGCGCCGTTCCACCAGTGGCCAGTTCACGTCGGACGGACCTGGCCGATCGAGAGGGTCAGGTGGTGCCACTGGATCGAGATCGTCCGGGTCGCTCACCGGCGTGCATAGTAGTGAGCGTGATCCTCGTGGGACTGACAGGTGGCATCGGTTCGGGGAAGTCGACCGTCAGCGGGCTGCTCGCCGAACGCGGAGCAGCCATCGTCGACGCCGACCAAGTGGTGCGTGAGGTGCAGCAGCCGGGCTCGCCGGTGTTGGCGAAGATGGCCGAGCGATTCGGGCCGCAGGTCATCACAGAAGATGGCAGCCTCGATCGTGCAGCCGTCGCGACCGTGGTGTTCAGCGACCCCGATGCACTGAAGGATCTGAACAAGATCGTGCATCCGGCAGTGGGAGCGGAGATGAACCGGCAGGTGATGTCACACCTCCCCACCGATCGCGTGGTGGTGATGGACATCCCGCTGCTCACCGAGAACCCTCGCGAGGGGCTGCAGGCGATCGTCGTGGTCGATGTCGATCCCGAGGTGCAGGTACAGCGGCTGACGGAGGGTCGGGAGTTCGCCGAGGACGATGCCCGCGCTCGCATCGCGAAGCAGGCGACTCGCGAGGACCGCCTGGCGACTGCGACCCACGTGATCGACAACAGCGGCACCTTGGAGGATCTCGTCCCCCAGGTCGACGCGCTGTTCGCCGCGCTGACGGCTCTGCCCCAGCTGCCCGCCGACTGGCAGCTCCCCCCACCGAAACCGAAGGATCCGTGAGCGAAACCCGCACATGCTGCGGGCCCGGCTCACGGGCAGCGATTCTCGGTGAGCGACGGCCGCAGATGGTGCGGGTGCGGCTCACGGGCGAGGGTCAGAGGTGGAGGCGGGCGACGATCTCGCCGTCGTCGACCTCGCCGGTGGGCACGAAGCCGAGGCGCTCGTAGAACGGGCGCGGGCCGCCGGGCGCATCCACCCACGAGACGCCCACGGCGGAGTGACCCTGTGCCCGCACGTGATCGACCAGAGCAGCGATCGCCTTCGCTCCGATGCCCCTGCGTTGGTGCATCCGGTCGATGAGGAAGCGCCACAGGAATGGGAAGGGTTCGACAGGTGACACGTCGGCACACATCATGAACCCGACCACCTCACCGTCGGCCACGACCGCCCGGAACCACGGCACGGCGGCCACTCCGTCTTTCACGATCTCCGGCACCAACGCTTGGGCGAGGTTGCGTTCCATCGGTGCCACGAACTGCCGTTGGAACTGATGAGTTCTGAGCGCACTCACCGCGTCGAGGTTGTCGGGGGTGACCTCGACCAACTGGACGTCCCCGCACGCCGTCGGTCGTGCGAGCCAGGCGGTGCGGTCGTCGCGCAGGAGACCGAAGCGCATGTCGTCGAGCCACTCGCCGCGAATCAGCTCGGAGGAGCGAGCCAGGCCCTCGTACCGGAATCCGAGCTGTTCGATCACCCGCATCGAGGCATGATTCGCCGGGTCGAGCGTCGCTGTCGCTCGGTGCACCTCACCCGACGCGAAGAGAGCGTCCAGGACGGCGCCGGCGGCTTCTCCGGCGTAGCCCTTGCCTTGCTGCTCGGGTGCGAGCGTGTACCCGATCGTCGCGACGTGCCCGCCGGCGATCAGGCCGAGAGCGATGTCGCCCACCACGATCCCCTGGTGCTCGATGGCGAGTTGCACCCACTCGCCGGGTGCCGGGCCGTCGAGGCTCTCTTGGCCGCTCAGGGCCCGCTCGGCATCGGCCAGTCGGTACGGCATCGGCCAGTCCTGGTACGCGGCGATGTCGGGCAGGTTGCGATACGCCGCGAGCACCGCTGCGTCGCGGCGGCGCATCATCCTGATCTGCAACCGAGGGGTGGTGAGCGGCAGTCGGATCATGTGCGAATCCTGCCACGGCCTGCGTTCGATCGGGCAGCGTTGGATCCTTGGGTCGTGCGTGGCGCGGCGTGTGCGTCGAACGTGCGTTCTGGCAGCAGATCCACTCCGGTAGGATTCGATCATGACTGCGCCAGTGCTCACCGGGGAACCATTCAAGGTGGTGTCGGAGTTCCAACCGGCCGGCGACCAGCCGAAGGCGATCGAACAGCTCACCGAGGGAATCGTCAGGGGCGATCGGTTCCAGACCCTGCTCGGCATCACCGGGTCGGGCAAGAGCGCCACCATCGCATGGACGATCGAGAACGTGCAGAAGCCGACGCTCATCCTGGCGCCGAACAAGTCGTTGGCCGCCCAACTGGCTCAGGAGATGCGCGAGTTCTTCCCGAACAACCGGGTCGAGTACTTCGTCAGCTACTACGACTACTACCAGCCCGAGGCATACATCGCGTCCAGCGACACCTACATCGAAAAGGACTCGTCGATCAACGACGAGATCGATCGTCTGCGTCACTCGGCCACGGCCGGTCTGCTCACCCGGCGCGACACCATCGTGGTCGCCTCGGTCAGCTGCATCTACGGCATGGGCAACCCCGAGGAGTACCGGGGGCAGTTGCTCGACCTCAGCGTGGGCGTCGACTACGACCAGCGCAGCATCCTGCGTCGGCTCGTCGACCTGCAATTCGATCGCAACGACATGGCGCTCGGTCGCG
>JAYUSX010000449.1:0-7433 GCA_043755475.1 Actinomycetota bacterium | reverse complement strand
GCTGGGCCATGCAGAAGCGAGTGAGCGAGTCCATCATCAACATCACGTCGGCTCCCTGGTCGCGGAAGTGCTCGGCGATGCGGGTGGCGACGAACGCGGCGCGGAACCGAACCAACGCCGGCGCATCGGAGGTGGCGACCACCAGGACGGAGCGAGCGAGCCCCTCCGGACCGAGGTCGTTCTCCACGAACTCGCGAACTTCACGACCACGCTCACCGATCAGGGCCACCACGTTCACATCGGCCGCCGTGTTCCGGGCGATCATGCCCAACAGCGTCGACTTGCCCACGCCGGAGCCGGCGAAGATCCCGACTCGCTGACCGCGACCTGCCGGGATCAGCGTGTCCCAGGCGCGAACGCCGAGCGACATCTTCTGGTCGATCATCGCCCGACGCAGCGGATGCGGCGGTTCACCGTCCAGCTCGACGTCGTCGAGATCGGCGATCGGACCACGGTCGTCGATCGGCCGCCCCATCGCATCGATCACCCTGCCGAGCAGCGCTGGACCGACGCCGATCGACGATGACCGATCCAAGCCCTGCACCCGCGCACCGACCCGCAGACCTTTCACCTCGCCGAACGGCATGCAGGTGACCACGCCGTCACCGACGGCGACCACCTCGCCGTCGAGATCGAAGCCCGGCTCGGCGATGCGCACGGTGGCGCCGATCGGCAGGTCGAGACCCTCGACGTCGAAACGGAGACCGAGCACCTTGCTGATGGCTCCGGATCGAACCGGCCGCATCGCGTGACGGGCGCGTTCGAGCCGGATGGCGAGATTGTCGTTCAGATCGGCGAAAGCGGTAGGCACACGGACTCCTGGTGATGTCGGTCCCCGATCCGTGGGTTCCTCCAACGGCATCGTCCCTGAGCCGAAGTTGTTCTGGTGTTCTGGTGTTCTGGTGTTCTGGTGACCGTCCGGGTCACCCCGATCGTGCACGTAGCCGGTCTGCCTCGACCGGTGCGTTCGATGCGATCATCCGGCTCACGACACGTACTCGTCGGTGCCTCGGGTGACGACGACCTGGCCGCTCTCCTCGAGCGCCCGGATGACTCGAACGATCGATCCTTGTGCCTCTTCGACGGTCTTCATCTTCACGGCGCCGAGCAGGGTGATCTCCTCGTCGAGGTTCTGTGCGGCCCGTTCCGACATGTTGCGCATGATCTTCTGCTTCACCTCGGCGCGCACGCCCTTGAGCGCGGTTGCCAACTCCTTGGCGTCGACCTGACGCAGGACCAACTGCACCGCCCGGTCGTCGAGGGTGACGATGTCCTCGAACACGAACATGCGCGAACGCACCTCGTCGGCGAGCTCTTCGTTGTGGTGTTCGAGGCCTTCGAAGATGGAACGTTCCGTCGCTCGGTCGGAGCGGTTGAGGATCTCGATGAGCGTTTGCACACCGTCGGCGGCCACCTGGTTGGTCTGGCTCTTCACCACCGACGAGAGGCGCTTCTCGAGCTGCCCTTCGAGCATCGCGATCACTTCGGGCGAGCTCTGGTCGAGCGTGGCGATGCGGATCGACACGTCGCGCTGAAGTTCTTCCGGCAGGCCACCGACCACCATCGAGGCGATGTCGGCGTTCACGTGCGCCAGCACGAGGGCGATGGTCTGGGGATGTTCGGCCGAGAGGAAGTTGAGGATCTGCCGTGGGTCGGCGTTCTTCAGGAACTCGAAGGGGGCCTTCACCATCGTTTCCTTGAGGTTCTCGATGATCTCGGTGGCGCGCACGGGTCCGAGCGATGCCTGCAGCAGATCGTGTGCCGTCTGGAATCCACCACTCTGGAGGTGGTCGCCGGCCACGACCAGGGCGGCGAACTCGGTGAGCGCGACGTCGCTGTCCTCTTTCTTGATCGTCGAGGACTTCACGATCTCCGCGGTGATCTGTGTGACCTCCTGGTCACCGAGCAGCTTGAGCACTTTGGCCGAATGCTCCTGCCCGAGCTTGAGCAGCAGGATCGCTGCCTTCTGCGCGCCCGAGAGATCGGACTGCGGGATCGCGGGGACCGAGTCGCTCATCGACGAGCCCCGGCCTTGTTCTCAGCGAGCCAGGCACGCAGCACGTTGGCCACTTCCTGCGGACGGCGGTCGGCCATCTGGGACAGTTCGTTCATCACGATGGCGTCTCGATCGGGTGGCCGACTGATCGCGATCGGCACGACCTGGGTCTCTCCGTTCGACGGGTCGATGGCCGAGCCAGGTCCGAGCGACGGTCGCGGGCCGGTGCTGATCTCACCGATGTTGATCGGCGTGACGGTCACCTTGCGAGCGTTCTTGGCGCTGCGGTAGCCGAGGATGAGCGCAACCAGGATCACCAGCAACACGGCGATCGTGCGAGCCATGCCCATCATCTGTGACTTGGCGGCAGCAGCCTCCTCGGCCTTTGCGAGCTCGTCGGCCTGGGTGCTGGCACTGGTGTCGAACGGCATCGCGGTCACCTCGACCGTGTCGCCACGGCTCTCGTTGTACCCGATCGCGGCCTCGACCAAGGCCTGGATCTGAGCGACCTGTTCGGGGGGCACGGTCGCCTCGTCGACGACGATCGCCACGCTGACCCGATCCACCGTGCCGGGCACGATGGTCCTCTGCTCGACCACCCGGTCGACCGCGTACTGGGTGTCGGCTTCTTCCTTCACGTAGCCCGATCCCGCGACTGCGGTGCCGGTGCCGTCGTCGACGGTGATGTCATCGGCGGTGAGGGCACCGTCGGGACCGAGGATGCCGGTCTCATCGTTGACTCCCCCGCCTCCGGCACCATTGGCGCCTTCGGCGTCGGCGCCGTACTCCTCGCGAGAGGCGCTGTTGGCGATGACGTAGGGGACCTCCTCCGAGTCCGGATCGAGCGTTCCGTAGTTCTCCGACGTCTGCTGGGTCTGATCGAGATCGAGTTGGGCGGTCACCGTGACGCCGACCTTGTTCGGCCCGAGCACCCGACCGAGCATGGCTGCGATCGAGGCTTGCGTCCGCGCCTCGTACTCGGCGGTCGCCTTGGAGCGCTCATTCGTCCCGCCGCCTGCCATCCCGCCCGTCCCGGAGCCACCGGCGGACAGCACGGTGCCATTCGCGTCGATCACCGTCACGTCTTCCGGCTTCATGTCCTTCACCGACGAGGCGACCAGATGCACGATCGCTTCGACCTCGTTGCTCGCGATCCCGCCGACACCTTGGCCGGCCACCAGCACCGATGCCGTCGGTGTCGCCGGCTCGTCGACGAAGACCGAGTCGTCAGGAAGGGCCAAGTGCACCGAGGCGCTCTGGACACCGTCGAGCGCGGTGAGCGTCTTGGCCAGCTCGCCTTCGAGGGCACGCTGGTAGTCGATCCTCTGCCGGAACTCCGAGGTCGTGATGCCTTGGTTGTCGAGCAACGCGTACCCCTCGTTTGACGTCGGCAAGCCCTCTCCGGCGAGAGCGACGCGAAGGTCGTACACATCGTCTTTGGGCACGAGCACCGTCTTGCCCGCATCGGTGAGGTCGTACTGCACGCCACGCGCCGCGAGCGAGTCGACCACCGATGCCGCGTCGGCCGCGTTGAGGTCGGTGTAGAGCGCCGTCATCGGCACCGTCGACGATGTACGCGACAGCACCATCCCCCCGGCGATCACGGTCAGCAGCACTGCGCCGAGGGTGATCTTCTGAATCGGGGTCAGCTTGCCGGCGAGGTCTTTCGCCCGGCCGAGCGCATTGGATTGTTCGGTTGTTCCTGTGGGTGGCATTTAGACCTGCATGCGCATGATGTCGTTGAAGGCCTCGACGGCCTTGTTCCGAACCTGCACGGTGAGTTGTGTGAGGAGCTGAGCCTCGGTGGATGCGATGGTGTAGTCCTGGATCGACTGCAGGTCGCCAGTGGCGGCCTGCAACGCCAGATCGTCGGCCTTCGACTGCGCGGCCGAGAGCTTGTTCAGTTGGTCGGTGAGCACGTTGCCGAACGACGTGCCCTCGGCACCGCCGGCCACGGCGGCGGTTCGATTGCCGGGCTGGATCGCCCCGGCCACGGTGACCGGAGAGATGGGCATGATGGGGAGGGCCATGATCACTTCCCGATCGACAGGATGGTCTCGTAGGCCTCTTTGGCGGCCTCGAAGGAACGGACGTTGGCTTGGTACCCGCGCTGGGCGAGCTGCATGTACACCATCTGGTCGGTGAGCTGGAGGCTGGGCCTGCGCACCATGCCCTCGGCGTCGGCAAGCGGATGGTTCGGCTCGTAGGTGACGATCCCGTTCGGGTCACCGAACTGAACACCCGACACCATCGCTCCTTCCCCGAGGCTGTCTTCACCGATGATCGGCTCGACCTCGACGAAGCGCTCCTGAAAGGCAGCCTCGTCGGTGCGCACGACGTTGTTCATGTTGGCGACGTTGTCGGCCACGGCGTTGAGCCAGGTCTTGTACACGCCCATCCCCGATGTGGCGACGCCGAGTATCGAGAAGACTTCTGACATGAGTACCTCCTTGCAACAGTGACTGGCGGGCGGGAAACGGGTGAGGGCGGATGGAGTGGGTGCGGTGGGTGGCCATCCGTGGCCCCACCGGTCACTGACCGGTGATCGCTGTTCTCAAGAGCGAGTACTTGCTGTTCAGTGCTTGCACGACGAGTCGTTGTCGCAGCACGTTCTCCTTCTCGGCGAGGAGCTCGAAGTCGATGTTCACGTTGTTGCCGTTCGCCCGGGTCGCTGCGAGCGACTCCGCGACCGACACATCGGTGGCCAGTGGATCTCCCTCGCCGAGCGCCGACCGAAGGCTGTCTTCGAAGCTGACGATGCGGGCGCGATAGCCCGGCGTCTCGAGGTTCGCCACGTTGGCTGCGATCGACTGCTGACGGGAGTCGAGACCGTTGATCGCCATGTGCAGTGCCTGCGTCGTGCCATCGGAGATGCCCGACACGCTCATGATGCTCATCGCCGCGACCTCGCCATCCGCCTGGAATCCGCCATGGCTGCGACTGTGTCGAGCGGCAGGGAATTGCAAGCAACCTGCGCCAGGTCGTTCGTCAAGATTCTCATGAAGCGAACACCTCGCGTAGCCGTTCGAAGACCGCTGGCAACTGAGCATCCACTCGCAGTGCGCCACAGGCCGCGGTGCACCCTCCGCGCACCACACTGGCGTCTGCGACGATCTGCACATCGCCGGCGCGATGCCCCATCGCCACGGCCGACTCGAGCACGGTGGCGAGGTCGGTGGGGTTCACCCTCAACACCACATCGCCGCGGTCGGGCATCAAACTGAGCGCTCGCTCGACCCCCGCCACCGTCACATCGTCGAAGGTGCGCAACTCGCGGCCGACGATGTCCTCGGCGAGCGCCACCGCGAGCGCGAGCACCTGCTGCTGGAAGTCGTGGAGGATGCCGAGGTCGACGTGTTCGATCTGATCGAGCGCATTGGCCAGAGCCGAGGCAGCCATGTTCATCTGCTCGGTCGCTCGCCGATGTGCGTCGACGGCCGAGGCCAACACCGCCTCCGCCTCTCGCCGACCTGCATCTCGCGCCTGCGCGATCGCAGCCGTGTCGGCGAGGTTTCGCGAGATGCGTCCGTCATTGGTGCTTGCGAGGCGTGGCGGCTCGAAGCGAGGCGGCTCGAAGCGGGAAGGCTCGAACCGAGAGGACTCACCGCGAACGTGACCGATCCGCGGTGGTTGACCACCGACGGTCAGCGGAACAGATCCTGATCGATCGTCGAGTCTGCTCTGATCCACTGGCTGATGACCTCCGCAACGAACTGTGGGTCGGTCTCTGCGACATGTTCAGCGAGCGCCAATGCGTACTCCGCCGTCATGTCCCGACCCTGCGGAGGACCGTCCGAGATGTCGATGATCTGTCCCGTCACGGACGACGTGGGACGACGCGCATCCGTCCATCCGTCCGTCCGACTCGGGTCGGCCTCATGGGTCGCGGCGCGGGAACGAGCGATTGCCAGTGTGTGCGCAGCCGACGGCGACAAGGGATGGTTCGAGCGGCGCCGCCGCCGCCGCACGGATGGGCTGAACCCGAGCGCCATGATGCTGGTGCTGATGATCAGCACCACGGTCCCCACCACCAGCAGCAGGGTCAACAGGTCGGTGGCGAGCATGGTCGGGTCAGATCTTCTGGTCGAGTGTCGATCCGCTGGCAGTCGCCACCGCGCGATGGGCGCGGTGGACGAGCGGGCGATCGCTCAGCACACCATGCGCCAGCTCGGTGAGGCCGGCCGTCTCGGTGAGCAACGACATCGCCCAGGGCTCGAAGATCGACGGCATCGGCGGGATGTCGGTCGGGATCTCGAACGCCGGAGGTGCGACCGCCGACTCGTCCGGGTGGTCGAGCGCACCCATCGACAGCAGATACGCACGCTGATGCTCGATCGCTTCGGCGTACGCCCGCAAGAGGTCGTCCCACACTGCGATGGCCGCCGCCTCCAATTCGTCGGGGGGCCGAACCATCACGCACGCGCCGAGAACTGCCGCCGGGCCGAGTCGGCTCCAGCGAAGGCGGGGAGGGAACGGATCACGGGTGCGGCAAGCGCCGGCGAACCCTTCGCCGGAGAAGCAGGCGCGGGACGCGCCGCCGCTGGGGTGCCGGAGATCGGTTGCGTTGCGGCGGAACCGGCGGCGATCGCCGCCTGACGAAACGCGTCGCCGAGGCCGGCAAGCAACGTGCGCGCCTCGTTGGCTTCCTTCGCGCGCTTGTGCACGTTGGCCACCGTGAGCAGTTCGATCACGTAGGTGTAGATCGATGCCAAACCAGGCGCGTGCTCCCAGGCATCGAGATCGAGCATGCACAACAGCTCGTGCGTCAGATCCTGGGCGTGGACGAGCAACTCGTGCGACCGCTCGACGTCTCGCGCCTGCAGCGCGACCATCGCTCCTGCGAGGTCGCGGTCGAGGCGGTCGTACGCCATGACGACCACCTTTGCGGGGGACGCAGTGTCGAGACCGCCCTCGGTGAATCTGGATCGAAGTGACTGTGGGGACATGACTGACCTTCCATGGTTCGTCGTCGGTGGACAAGACGGGGTGCGGTCCAAGCGGACCGTCCTGGCGGGGTTGCGCTCCGCCAGGGGCATGCTCAGCGGCTGCCGCCGTTGAGGCTCGAGATCTGACTGGTCAACCAGCTCTGCTGGTTCTGCATCGAGTTGAGCAATCCTTGGACCTGGGTCCACTGCCGCCGGTACGCGGCTTCCCTGACCGTGAGCCGATCCTCGTAGCGGGCGATCTGTTCGTTGTATGCGGTCGAGCGGCTCTCGTAAGTCTTGGCGGAACTGTTCAACGAACCCCCGTCGCTCGTGGTGAGCGCGACGAGGTTCACCAGGCGTGCGGCCACGCCCGGCGAGTACACGACCGGACCGAGGGTGCCGGTCTGTCCCTCTGCCACGTCGAGCTCGAGGCCGCGGGCCGGCGACGCATCGGAGTCCAGCAACCGCAGCCGCTGTCCGACGCCAATCGCCGTCTTGCCGTCGATGGTGCC
>JAYUSX010000448.1:0-2979 GCA_043755475.1 Actinomycetota bacterium | reverse complement strand
GCGTTGGTGTGCATGGCGTTCGGGTTGGTCGCTGTCGCTTCGTCGATCGGCGCGTGGGGTGCCCTGCTGGGATTGGCCGCGATCGCGCCTGCGGTCGTTCCGGTGCGGGCAGTGCAGCGCGGCGCGACCGGTCGCGACCTCATCGCCGTGCTCGGTGCGACAGGAAAGGTGCAGCTGGCCGTCGGGGCGCTCGTCACGATCGGCATCGCCCTCACCGCCTGAGGTCGTCAGCGTTCGAGGGTCCTCAGCGTTTGAGGGTCCTCTCCGCCTGAGGTCCTCAGCGTTTGAGGGTCCTCAGCGTTTGAGAAAGGTCTCCAGGCGGGTGATCACCTGCATCGGTTGCTGGAGGTGGGCTGCATGTCCTGCGTCGTGGATCACACCGAACGATCCGTCCGGCACGCTCGCCGCCAGCCGTTCGGCCAGCGGGATGAACTTGTGGTCGAGGCTGCCGGCCATCGCCAACACTGGCATGTTCAGTTCGAGCAGGCGGTCCCAGAGCGAGACCTGTGTGCCGACGCCGCTCAGCCGCAGGCTTCCGGCCAGGCCATCGGCGGTGTTCCGGTGCCGGTCCGACCGTTCGGCATCGTCGATCACGAGCCCGCCGAACAGCGGCTGGGCAGCCCATTCCTCGATGAAGCGCTCGACGCCGATGTCGATGATCCGCTGTGCGAGTTGATCGTCAGCGGTGCGCCGAGCGGCGCGCTCGTCGTCGTCGACGATGCCTGGATTGGCACCGATGAGCACCAGTCGATCGACGATGTGCGGGTACATCAGGGCCAGATGCAGACAGACCCGCCCTCCGAGGCTGTACCCGATGTAGGTGGCCTCGCCCGTGGTCGAGGCCAGCAGGTCAGCGGTTCGCCGCAGGTCGGCTCGAACCGCGCTCGATCCGCCATGACCCGGGAGGTCGACGAGGGCGACGTCGTACTTCGGGCCAGCCGAGCGGCCGGTGGAGTTGCCGGCGAAGTGCTCGGCGACGTGCTCCCACGACCGCGAGGTCTGCGTGAAGCCGTGCACGAAGACCAACCGTGGTCCGGAGCCACGACGTCGTGCTGCGAGCGGTCCGGCGAGCGGCCGCCATTCAGGCATCGGCGGTTGACTCGTCGGCTGGCACTGCAGCGTGCCCGGCCTCTGCCTCGTCAGCGGCGCGGACCCGATCGGCGAGGCGCCTCAACACCTGCACGAAGACGTCGCTCTCCTGGGCACCGGGCACCATCCAACCCTGACCGTGCGGCCCGGCGAAGACGAAGGTGGGGACTGCGGTGATCTCGCTGTCGCGAGCGACCTGGAGCCACTGCCGAACCTCGGCCGCACCATCATCGCTGTCGAGAAACGCGCGTGCTCGGGCTCGGTCGAGGCCCACATCGGCGGCACAGTCGGCGAGCACGTCGGGGTCGCCGATGTCGAGACCGTCTTCGAAGTAGGCGCGGAGCAGACGTTCCTTCAAGGCTGGCTGGTGACCGGTCGCCTCGGTGAGCACCAGGAGTCGATGGGCGAGCAGGGTGTTGGCCCGCAGGGCGCGATCCATGTGGAACTCGATGCCTTCGGTGGCGGCGATCGCCGTGACGTGACCGATGATCTGCTGAGCTCGTTCAGGGCCCCCGAACTTCTTTGCGTACGCCTCCGACACCGGGGTTGCCGACCCTGCAGATGCCGTTGGGTCGAGCTGATACGGGCGATACACCGCTCGCACCTCGATGTCGTCGCCTGCGTCCTTCAGTTCCGTCAGGGCCTTCTCGAAACGTCGCTTGCCGATGTAGCACCACGGGCAGACAACATCGGACCAGATCTCGACCTCGAGCACGGTAGCCATCGATCCAAGACTACGGCCCGTATCGTTCCTGAGGTGTCAGCAGCCGATCGAGCCCGAGTGCACGCCGACGTCCAGGCGACCTTCTGTGCCACCCTGGTCGACCAGTTGGCGCGCGACGGCGTGACCCACGCGATGGTCGCGCCGGGGTCGCGGTCCACGCCGATGGCGCTCGCGATCGCCGCGTGTCGCGACCTGCACGTCGAGGTGTTCCACGACGAGCGGTCCGCCGCCTTTGCCGCGTTGGGCGCAGGCTTGGCGAGCAGACGTCCGGCGCTGCTGCTGTGCACCAGTGGCACCGCCAGCACCCACTTCCACGGCGCCGTGGTCGAGGCCCATCTCAGCGATGTGCCGATGCTGGTGCTCACCGCCGACCGACCGCCGGAGCTCCACGACGTCGGCGCGCCTCAGACCATCGATCAGACCAAGTTGTTCGGCGATGCCGTCCGTTGGTTTCACGATCCCGGCGTGCCGACGATCGACACGTCCCACACGTGGCGCGCACTGGCTCGGCACGCCCAGTCGCGCACGCTGGGGACGAGGTCGGGCCCGGTGCACCTCAACCTGCCCTTCCGCGAGCCGCTCGTCGGTGACGTCGGTGAGCTGCCCGCGGCGCATCTCGGGCCGCTGCTCGTCGAGCAACCCTCGGTGAAGCTCGGCACGCTCGCGATGCAGCTCGACCGCGAGCGGGGCATCATCGTCGCTGGGCGCGGAGTCGACGATCCGGCCGCGGTGGCGGCGCTGTCCGAGGCGACCGGGTGGCCGGTGCTCGCCGATCCGCGATCCGCGTGTCGGGGCCTCACCAGTGCGGTCACGGCGTTCGATTCATTGCTCAGGCACGAGGGTTTCGCCGCGTCCCATCTCCCGGAGGTGGTGGTCCATCTGGGCGAACCACCTGCGTCGAAGGTGCTCTCGACATGGCTGGCCGGCTCTGGGGCGGTACAGGTTCGAGTCACGACCACCGACACGTGGAGCGATCCGGTGCACGCGGTCGCGCATCGTGTGCTCTCACCGATCGGAGACTTCTGCCGGCGGCTGGCGAAGGAGCTTCGTGGTGCCGGCGGGAGCGACTGGGTGCAGCGATGGACCCATGTGACCGCGATCGCCGACCGTGCGTTGGCGGCCGAGCTCGACACAGCGGTCGAGCTCACCGAACCGCTCGTCGCCCG
>JAYUSX010000447.1:0-7435 GCA_043755475.1 Actinomycetota bacterium | reverse complement strand
GGCTCCCACGGGCGCCCAGGCTCTTCCTTCCTTCACGGGCAGGTCGCGAGCCGCCACCTCGCCGTAGATCGCCGTGGCAGGCAGTGCCGTCACCACCTTGCCCACATCGCTCACCCGGGCAGCCTCGAGCACGTTGAGGGTGCTGTGCACCGCCCGGGCCGCCGTGGCCGCGTCGACCCGGCCGGGAGGCGACCACCCGAGGTGGTACACCACCTCGGGTTCGCGCATCGCCACCAGCGCGGCGAACTCAGGGGCGCAGGCATCGAGATGATGGATCTTCAACTGGCCACCCATCGAACGCGCCGTCGCCAGGTTGGCGAGGGTGCCGGTGGACAAGTCGTCGACGACATCGACGGTGTGCTGCTCGGCCAGCAGCCGGTCGACGAGATGTGAGCCGATGAATCCAGCGCCGCCGACGACCAGGATGCGCACGGAGGCCTGGTCAGCCCTGGTCGGGATCGGGGCGGCGGACGCCGCGGAGGGACTCGTCGCTGTGGACGACGGCGCCGGCACCCAGCACCGAGTCGTCGAGCGACGCGCCGCTGCACACGCGACCCATCACGACGGAGTCGCGCACGGTGGCGCCCGGCTCGACCACGGCGCCGGCAAGCACGACCGATCGCTCGACGTGGGCATCGGCACCCACCGTCGCACCGGCATCGATCACCGAGTGGATCACCGCCGCATCGGGGTGCACGTCGGCGCCTGCGGCGATCGGGACGCACGCGTGCAGCGGCCGCCGACCGGTGACGAGGTCGAGGTTGGCGCTGAGGTACAGGTCGGGTTTGCCGGTGTCGATCCAGTAATCGTCGGTCGCCATGCCGTAGATCGATCCGGAGGCCACCACCGACGGGAACGTCACCCGCTCGATCGACACCTTCTGGCCCGCCGGGATGCGCTCGAGCACCGACGGTTCGAGCACGTAGGTGCCCGCGTTGATCAGGTTGCTCGGCGCGGTTCCAGGAGCCGGCTTTTCGACGAAACGGTCGATGCGACCGCTGTGGTCGAGGGCCACCACACCGAACGCCGAGGGATCGGCGACGGCGATGAGATGCAGGGTGGCGTCTGCGTGCTTGGCTCGATGGAACTCGACCAGCGCGCCGATGTCGAGATCGGTGAGCACGTCGCCGTTGGCCACGACGAAGGTGTCGTCGATGCCCGCGGCATCGGCAGCGAACCGGATCGCTCCGGCGGTGTCGAGCGGTTCGGGTTCCACCGCGTAGTGGAGGGCGGCGCCGGCGCACGTGCCATCGGGGAACGCTTCGAGGAACGGTTCAGGCTTGAAGCCGAGCGCCAGCGTGACATCGGCGACGCCGCCGCGCACCAGGTTGGCGACGAGGCGCTCGATGATCGAGACGTGACCGACGGTGAGCATCGGCTTGGGAACCGAGTACGTGAGTGGCCGCAGCCGCGTCCCGAACCCGCCGACGAGCACGACGGCCCGCATCATCCCCCCGTGGTGGCGGTGACGGTGGTGACGGTGGTGTCGGTGGACTCGGAAACGGTGGACTCGCTGGCGGCGACCGTGGTCACCGGAGACGTCGGCACGCTCCCGCCGTCGGCAGCGCCCAACTCCGGAAGCTCGGCCGCCCACGGCGGCATGCCGACCTCGGTGCCCACCGGCACGACGGCGATCGCGAACACCATGCCGTCGTTGGTGATCTTCACGTCGGCGAGGTCGGTGATGTTCGTGGTGCCCTTGCCCGTGTCTTCGAAGCTGTTCCACGCGACGACCTTGACCTCGACGTCTTCACCGTCGCACTGGAAGTCGTCGACGTCGTACACCTCGCCGCCCTGATCGTCGGGCAGCGCCAGACGATCGGTGCTCAGGTCGATGCCGTACACGTCGAGGAACACGCCGAGGCGGGCACGCTTGCCCACGGCCTTGGTGCTGTTCGGGTGATAGTGGATGACGCCGTCGTCGTGGCTGTGGATGCCGGTGCTGGCGAAGTTGTCGTTCACCAGGGTCTGGTTGCCGGTGGAGTCGGTGATCGTCTCCTCCTTCGCGCCGGTGAGCTTGGGCAGCCACCCGTCGCACACGTACATGCCGTAGGCCGCGTGCCAGTGATCGCCCACCTGAGGGGGGAACGAGCCGGGGTCGGGCCGGCTCTGGCGCGCGTACACGATGGTGAGCAGCCCGAGCAGCACGACGCCCACGACGACGGCCGGGAAGAGGGTGCCGCCTTGGAAGCGCACCTTCTTGCCCTTGCCGCGCTGGGCGAGCCTGGCGACCTTCTTTGCGGACGATGACGATGAGGACGTAGCCACGAGTCCGAGAGGCTATCTGCCGGTACCACCGTTCGGTCGGCACCCAGGCAGGCGCCGCACCAGGTCCTCGTACGCACGCGCCACGGCTGCGGGCGATGCGGCCTGTTCCACCCAGGCCCGTCCGGCCTCGCCACGGGCGGCGAGCGCGTCGGGGTCGGCCAGCATGCTGCGGAGGGCGTCGACGAACAGGTCGGCACGGTCGGGCAGCACGGCCACCCCCGCGCCCGAGGCCTCGAGGATGCGCGGCACCTCGGTACCCGGGTCGATCGACGCGAGGATCGGCCGCCCCGACGCCAGGATCGAGTACGTCTTCGACGGCACGCTCACGTTGCCGAGACCGGTCCGGAGCGGCACCACGTGCACGTCGGCGATCGAGAGCAACTCCGACAGTCGGTGCTTGGGCTGGTAGCCCGAGAAGTGCAGGTTCGAGACGCCGCCCCCCGACCGCGCCTGCTCGACCAGCGTCTGCTTCGCCGAGCCGTCGCCGCTGATCAGGAAGGTCACCTCGGGCAGTTCGCGGGCGGCAGCGATCATCAACTCCAACGACTGCGAAAAGCCCACGTTGCCGGAGTACACCACGAGCGGCTCGGCGCCGATGCCGAGTTCGGCCCGCAACGGTGCTGTCCGCTCCCCAGGTCGGATCATGTCGATGTCGACGAAGTTCGGGATCACGTGCACGCGATCGCGCCGCGCCGCTGACATCTTGCCGGCGACGTTGACGCGCAGATCGTCGCTCAACACGGTCACCGCGGCCGCGCTGCGATAGCTGATCCGCTCGAGCAGGCCGGCCAACCGGATCACGTGGCGATTGGTGATCGCGCCGGTGCGCACGGCTGCATCGGGGAAGACGTCCTGGATGTTGAACACCAACGAGCCGCGTCGCACGAGGTGCGTGGTCCACCCGGTGAGGCCCATGGTCAGCGGCGGCGACATCGCGATCACGGCGTCGACGCGGCCGCCGCGCCAACTGGCGAACCCGGTGAGCGCCGAGAAGCCCACGAAACCCAACGCCCGGCGCGCCAGGTTGGTCTTGTCTCCTCCGGGGAACGGGTTCACCCGGACGATCGAACCCCACGCAGTGATCTCGCGACGGACCCATCTGCCCTCCCAACCCGGCTCGATCGAATGGGTGCGATACCACGGCAGCGACGTCACCACGTGGACCTCGTGACCGCGAGCGGCCAACTCGTGCACGATCCTCGTCATCACGTCGCCCGTCGGGGCGGTGTCCGGCTCGAAGTGCGGGCACAGCACCGCGAGGCGGAGCGGCCGGGCCGAGGAGGTCATCGGGCGACCGCCAGGTCGTAGGCCGCGACCAGCGCCTCACCCGAGCGGCGCGATGTGTACGCCTGCACACGCCGCGATCCGGCGACGATCAGCTCGCCCCGGCGGCGGCGTAGCTCGTCGAGACCGACGGCCCAGGCGTCGCGGTCGAGCGGAGCGACGATCCCGGCGTCGCCCGCAACATCGGGAAGACATGTGGCATCGCTGCACAGCACGGGAGTTCCGAGGGCCATCGCCTCGATCAGCGGTGCCCCGAAGCCCTCGTATCGGCTGGGGAAGACCAGCGCATCGGCCATCGCGATCAACCCGTTCTTGTCGGCCGTGCTCACCCGACCGGCGCGCACGATGCGAGCCCGTGTGGACGGCGTCGCTGCTGCGATCGCCGCGTCGAGGTGCGCATCGGCGAGGCCCTTGCCACCGATCAGCATCAGGCGCAGGTCGGGCTCGGTCCACACCGTGTCCATCAGCTCCACCAGGAACGTGTGGTTCTTGTGCGGTGCGGTCATCGCCGGGTACACGACCACCGGCCCGTCGCCGAGCGCGAACCGTGTGCGCAGATCCGTCTCGTCGGTCCGATCGGCGAGCAGCCCGGGCTCGTAGCCGTGCGGCACCACCACGACTCGATCGGGGCCGATGTCGAGTTCCCGGATCACGCTCTGGCGCACGTACTCGCTCGGCACCGCGATCAGCGCCGCGCGGCGAGCCGAGCGAGGGATCGTGGCCGCGAGGTACCGGCGCTTCAGCGGCGTGAAGTACTCGGGAAAGGTGCGGTACTGGAGATCGTGGATCGTGAGCAGGAACGGCCGTCGCGCCGGCGACGGCGCGGTGCCTCCCCCATGCTGGACGAGATCGACGTCTCGGGTGCGCCGGAACAGCCACGTGCTCTCGGCCGCGATGCGCTGCCAGCGCCGGCGACCGTCGACCGGCGCGGTCACGAACCGAGCGCCCTCGAGGACACCGCGGTGCTCGTCGACGAATGCCGGCGTGGCGACGACGGTGAGATCGATCGTCGGACGCGCCTCCAGTGCTCCGGCGAGCTGACGGACCAGGTACTGCTCCGAACCACCCACCTCGCCCGGGACGCACCACATCAGGTTGACGGCAACCTTCATGACGCGACCATCTTCATGAACCGACCATCTTCATGAACCGACCATCACGCCAGCTCGCGATAGACCTGGGCGGTCAATGCGGCCGTTGTCCGCCAGCTCCGCTTCGTCGCTCGGGCGATGCCCTTGGCCGACAGCTCCGCACGTCGACCGATCGCTTCGGTGATGCCGCGGGCGATGTCGGCGGGATCCATCGGTTGCACGAGCACGGCAGCGCTGCCCGCTGTCTCCTCGGTCGCGGTGCCCACGCTCGTCACCACCGGCACCCCCTGCGCCATCGCCTCCAACACCGGGAGGCCGTAGCCCTCGCGCTCGCTGGGATAGCAGAACACGTGAGCGCCCGCGTAGAGCGGGTTGAGATCCTCACTGGGGACGAGCCCGAGGAATCGCATGTCGATCTCGGAACGCAGTTCGGCCGCGATGTCGATGTCGCCCCAGCCGTCGGACCCGACGACGATCAGCGGCAACGGCTCGTCGAGCATGGCAACTGCAGCGGCGAGGCCGCGCAGGTTCTTCCGGGGCTCGACGGTCCCGACGAACAGCAGGTAGCGCTCGGGCAGGGAGTAGAGGGACCGCACCCGCGCCACCGCAGCATCGTCGATCCGCTCCATCTCCACCCCGAGCGGCACCAGCCGCAGGCGGTCGGCCCCGATGCCGGCGAAGGCGACGTCGTCGAGGGTGGCCTGGCTGCTGCACAACACCATCGAGGCATGCCGCTTGATGTGCGCCAGGCTCTGCGTGAACGTGCGTACTCCGTGCTTGGAGAAGTGCGAGGCGTCGTGCAGGAACGCGAGATCGTGCAGGGTGACCACCAGCGGCGCATCGGTGGGGCACGGGATCAGGCCGGTGGCGTGGGTGACGTCGACCCGACCGGTCGCCCGCTCGACCTTCGGCCATCCGAATCGCAACCAGGTCTGGTACAGCCAGGGCGCTGCCAGGGGCAGGTGGGCGATGGGGATGTCGGGCGTCCACGGGTCGGGCGGGAGGTGGGCGTGTCGGCCGGCCACGCCGATCAGACGGATGTCGTCGTGTTCCTCCATCGCGTCCGCCACCCGCAGAGCCGCCACCGCCGTGCCCCCGGGGACGGCACCCCAGCATTGTTCGAGGGTGTAGGCGACGCGCACGGCTCCATCATGCCCGCTCGAGCCGCATGGGCCATGTGCACCCTCGCGCCCATCCGCCCTGGCCAAACGGTCAGATCACGTTTACCATTCGTTCATGCGCACCCAGTTGCCTCCGCAGGACCTCGCCCGCGACGATCGGTTCCACCGGGTCAGCACGGCCGATCGGTTCAACGACATGCGGCCGAACGGGTTGGCCGACGCCGGCCGGATGGACCCTGCGAGCCACGAGTCCTTCGACCGTGCCCGTCGGCAGATGCACGGCATCTTCGTCGGTGAGATCCAGGCGCTCGAGGGAGCCGGACGCACGGCGTTCGACTACACCACCGACGAGACGCCCTTCGCGATGAAGCTCGACATGGCGCGGCAGTGCTGGGACGAGGCCCGCCACGTCGAGATCAGCTTGATGCTCGGCGATCACATGGGCACCGAGGTCGGCGAGTACTCCGAAGCGGTCACCCTCTTCGAGGCGGCGTGCCATCCCGACCCGGTTTTCCGGCTGGCCGGCGTCAACCGAGCGTTGGAAGGCCTCGCGATCGACGTGTTCACCACGATGCGCGACTTCGCGGCCGAGATGAACGACCCGGTGCTGTGGTTCGCCGAGGACTGGATGCTGGCCGACGAGGTGACCCACGTGAAGATGGGCAGCACCTGGTTGCGCGAGATCACCAAGGACGACAAGGAGCGCCAGCAGCAGGCGCTCGAGTTCCAGCGCACCGTCGACGGCCTGTTCAACTTCCGGGGCCTGCGCGGCGAGAGCCGTGAGGCCTCGATCCAGCTGGCCCGCAAGTTCCGCGAGATGGCCGGCTTCGCCAGCGAGGAGATCGACGAGATCGCCGCGATGGCCGACCAGCAGCGCGCCGAGCGCCTCGCCGCCTCCGCCTACTGAAACTGCTCGCCATCGGTCTCGCCGTACGGACGAGACTCGCGCCATGGCACACCCCGTCTGGCCCCTGTTCGAACTGCGCGTGGTGACTCCGCGCCTCGAGCTGCGCTCGGTCGACGACGAGATGGCCCTGGCCTTGGCCCAGCTGGCCGCCGGCGGCATCCACGAACCCGGGTTCATGCCGTTCGCGTTCGAATGGACCGACGTCACGGGCCCGCAACTGCTCCGCAACACGATGCAGTTCTACTGGCGGTGCCGTGCGGAGTGGTCGCCCGAGAAGTGGAACCTGAACCTCGCCGTGATCGTCGAGGGTGCCTTGGTGGGCACCACAGGGTTGGCGGCCAACGACTTCCCGACACTGCGCCAGTTCGAGACGGGCTCGTGGCTCGGCCAGGAGTTCCAGGGGCGCGGCATCGGCACCGAGATGCGCATCGCCTCGTTGCAGCTCGGCTTCGCAGGGCTCGACGCCCACCTCGCCACCACCGCGGCCTTCCACGACAACCCTGCGTCCCTGGGGGTGACGAACAAGCTCGGCTACGCACCGAACGGGACGTCACGGCGCCTGCGTCGCGGCGCACCAGCCACCTCTGTGCTCTTCGAGATGTCGCGCGCCCGCTGGGAGTCGCACGTGCGCCGCGACGACATCACGATCCACGGTCTGGACGACTGCCGCGATCTCTTCGGCCTCTGACCGCCGAGTCCAACCAAGCCATCCGAGTCCCACCTGTTCGTCCGGGTCCACGAGAGCGGCGAAAATCGAGCAGTGC
>JAYUSX010000446.1:0-7459 GCA_043755475.1 Actinomycetota bacterium | reverse complement strand
GCATTTACGGGAACCCAGGCCAGACCAACTACGGCGCCGCGAAAGCCGGCATCGCTGCGTTCACACAGATCGCGTCGCTCGAACTTGCGCGCTACGGCGTGACAGTGAACGCGGTTGCACCGGTGGCGCTCACGCGCATGACCGAAGGCCTCGGCCCGGCGCCGGAGACCGATGAGGAGCGTGAGATGCGTTCTCCACGTTGGATCGCTCCGATCGTCACCTGGCTCGCGTCGACCGAGTCGGCCGGAGTGACCGGTCGGGTGTTCGAGGCGAGCGGGCAGACGCTCGCGATCGCCGAGGGCTGGGTGCGCGGCCCTCAGCACGCTCCGATCGAGGACCCCACGCAACTCGGCCCTGTCGTGGAGGGCCTGATCGCCAAAGCCCGTCAGAACTCCGGCATGGATGGTGCGCCGGGTGGGTGGCCCCAGCCGCGCAGCTGATCGCTGGGTCGTCGGTCGGCGCCTCGGTCGTGTTCAACGCCGGGCGCGGCGACTGATGCCCCTGTCGGGTCATACCTCTGTCGGGTCATACCTCTGTCGGGTTGAACGTCAAACGGTTGTGCTGCACAGCGACGTCGATCACCTGAGCGAACCGATCGTGACGGCGTGTCGCCGCGCGGACGCGGTCGGCCAGGGCACCGACCACCGTCGGTGAGGCGTCGATGTCGAGGTTGATCTTCACGTGCACATCGCCGTGGCGCCGTATCACGACCACGTCGAACGAGCCGTCCGCGCACAGGTCTCCATACAGATCAGCAGCCGAGTGCCGAATCGCCGCTTCGTAACCGCGGCAGATGGCCTGCTCGGCCGCGTCGGCGAGATCGTAGATCGAGCGCGCGTCCGGAACGGACGGATCGATCTCGACCACGCCGACGCGGTGGCGGGAGGCACACACCGCCCCCATCTCCTCGATGCTTCGCCTCCCGTGCGATGACCGAGCGATCACCGCAAGATCCACCGGTGACTCCAGCGGGCAGTCGTCGAAGTGCTCGACGCCACGGCACGGCCCGCCCGAGCGATCGTTGCACGACGTGACGATGTGTCCATCGGCGGTCAACGATGCTTCGACCGAGTGTGCGTCCTCAGGACTCGCGGCCACCAACAGAATCCTCATGTGCACATTCGAACGAAGCGGGTGTGTTCAGACCAGGGCATTTGGTCCCGTGTGCTGTTCGACATCCTGAGCCGAACCGCCGTCTGGACCGCCGACCTGCCCGCGGGCCGACCTGAGCGGCCGGTCGACTGATCCACTGGCACGTTCACGGCCGGACCAGTCGGCCGAGTCGAACAGACGACGGATCGTCGGGCAAGATGAGGCGGCCTCGCCATCGTGGTGTCGGCACGGAGAGATCGATCAGACCGCTGCAGATCGCGAGAACAGCTCGCGAGATCGGATCGGTCACGATCAGATCGATCACGATCAGGGAGGAATCTCGTCATGCCGCTCGATCCCAGCGCCGTCGGCGCCACCGGTGATGTCCGAACGATCTCGTGGAACTCCAAGGATGCCCTGCTGTACGCAGTGGGCATCGGTGCCGGACAGGCCGCACTCCCGTTCACCACCGAGAACACCAAGGACGTTCAGCAGGTGGTGTATCCCACCTTCGCCGTCGTCGCCGGCTCTGGAACCGCCTCCCCCGGTGCCAGCGCGATGGGCCAGATCGGCACGTTCAACTTCGCGCTCTTGGTCCATGGATCGCAGGCGATCACGCTCGCTCGTCCGATTCCCGTGGAGGCCCAAGCCACCGTGCAGGACAAGGTCGTCGCGATGTACGACAAGGGCAAGGCGGCCGTCGTGGTGATGGAGAACGAGGTGAAGCTCGTCAGCGGTGAGCCGCTCTGGACCACGCGTTCGTCGGTGTTCATTCGCGGCGAAGGTGGCTGGGGCGGCGAGCGCGGCCCGTCGGGTCCACAGAACGAACCGCCCGCCGACGGGGCACCGGACCACGAGGTGACCCTCCAGACCTCGCCCGACCAGGCGTTCGTCTATCGCCTGTCCGGCGACCGCAATCCGCTGCACACCGATCCGTCGTTCGCCGCAATGGGTGGCTTCGAACGGCCGATCCTGCACGGTTTGTGCACCTACGGATTCACCGGGCGGGCGTTGCTCGGAGCCCTGGCCGGTGACGACGTCACCCGTTTCCACCACATCGAGGGCCGGTTCTCGTCCCCGGTGATGCCGGGAGATGCGCTGACCGTCAGGGCGTGGCGCACCGATGGAGGCGAGGCTGTGTTCACCACGTCGGTGGGCGATCGAGTCGTCATCGACCAAGGCCTGGTGCGGTTCAGCTGATCGATCGCCAAGTCCACCCCGCTGGGGCCGAATGCCCCACGCCCGTACGTCGGGCGGTGATGATCCAGGGCTGGCACGACCTCGCGTCGATCCACTGGCGCTACGACCCGTCGATCGTTCAGGCCCTGCTGCCGCCGGGGTACACGGTCGACACCTTCGACGGCTCGGCATGGGTGGGACTCATTCCGTTCCACATGCGCCGCATCCGGGTGCCGCACACGCCCGCGCTCGGTCCGCTCTCCACCTTCCCCGAGACGAACGTTCGCACCTACATCCTCGATCGCTCCGGTCGGAGCGGCGTGTGGTTCTTCAGCCTCGACATCACTCGGTTACTGCCGGCCCTCGTCGCCCGCGTCACCTATCGATTGCCGTACTGCTGGGCAGGGATGTCGATAGAGCGCGATCGGGATTCGATCACCTACATCTCGCGTCGTCGTTGGCCCCGCCCGAGCGCGCCGGGTGCGGCCGAGAGCCGAACGGTGATCCGGGTGGGAGCGCAACTGCCGCCGTCGGACGTCGACGAGTTGCAGGTGTTCCTGACGGCCCGCTGGGCTCTGGGCACCACGTTCGGTCGCCACTTGATGTGGGCAGAGGTGGAGCACGAGCCGTGGCCGGTGCATCGCGCGGAGTTGGTGACGTGCGACGAAACGCTGCTGGTCGCCGCAGGCCTCCCGGCGCCGAGCGGGGAACCCGTCGTGCTGTGGTCCCCAGGGGTCGACGTGCGCATCGGCCGCCCGCGTCGACTGCGTCGCGCCTGACCCGACCGCCAGCCGCGTGTGTGCGCGAACGCATCGATACGACGCGAAAGTGACCAAACGCGGCGGGGGCAGGTTCGCGTGTGTGCGCGAACGCGTCGATGTGACGCGAAAGTGACCAAACGCGGTGGGGTTAGGGCTGGGACTGGAGCACGGCGACGATGTCGGCCAGGGCGACGTCGGTGCGTTCGCCCGATCGACGGTCCTTCAGCTCGACCAGACCGTCGGCCAACCCGCGGCCGACCACGACGATCGTGGGCACGCCGATCAACTCGGCGTCGTTGAACTTCACGCCGGGTGACACGCCGACCCGGTCGTCGAGCAAGACCCGGAGACCGGCCGCCTCGCAAGCGGCAGCGAGCGCTTCGGCTGCGGGGAGTTGGGGGTCGTCGGCCTTGCCCGTTGCCACGATGTGCACGTCGGCGGGCGCCACCTCACGCGGCCAGATGATGCCCTTGTCGTCGCAGTTCATCTCGGCGATCACGCCCACGGCGCGCGACACGCCGATGCCATAGCTGCCCATGGTGACCGTGCGGGTCTTGCCGTGCTGGTCGAGCACGGTGAGGCCGAGGGCCTCGGCGTACTTGCGGCCGAGCTGGAAGATGTGTCCGATCTCGATGCCGCGGGCGATCTCGAGCGGTGATCCGCACGTGGGGCAGGGGTCGCCACCGTGCACTTCCGCTGCCTCGATGGTGTCGTCGGGAGTGAAGTCGCGGCCCACCACCAGGTCGGCGACGTGCTTGCCGGGTAGATCGGCGCCGGTGATCCACGCCGTTCCCGCCACGATGCGGGGATCGACCACGTAGCGAATGCCAGAGGCGTTCTCCGCCCCGAGCGCGCCCGGGCCGATGTAGCCCTTCGCGAGGGCGGGGTTCGCCGCGAAGTCGGCCTCGGAGAACGGTTCGATCTCGGCGGGGGCCACGTGTGCTTCGAGCCGCTTCAGGTCGACCTCGCGATCGCCGGGGACCCCGATCGCGAGCGGCACGATCGAGCCGTCGGGGTACTTCAGCTTCACGACCAGGTTCTTGAGGGTGTCGGCCGCGGTCCACGGGCGATCGGCCCGCGCGAGGTCGGCGCGTTCGTTGAACAGATCGACGAGGCTCTGGATGGTGGGTGTGTCGGGAGTGTCGTGCACGTGGGCCGGGGCGAGACCGTCGAAGGCGATCGCATCGGGCGGCCGCACCTGCACGGCTTCGGTGTTGGCGGCGTAGTCGCACGCGCTGCAACGGACGTAGGTGTCCTCTCCGACGGCGAGCGGCGCGAGGAACTCCTCGCTTGCCGAGCCTCCCATCGCTCCGCTCATCGCCGACACGATCACGTACGGCATGCCCAGACGATCGAACGTGCGCTGGTAGGACACCCGGTGCTTGTCGTAGCTGACCTGGAGGCCCTCGTCGTCGATGTCGAAGCTGTAGGAGTCCTTCATCGTGAACTCGCGGCCGCGCAGCAGTCCGGCCCGGGGGCGGGCCTCGTCGCGGAACTTGTTCTGGATCTGGTAGATCACGAGGGGCAGGTCCTTGTAGCTGGAGTACAGGTCCTTCACCAAGAGCGTGAACATCTCCTCGTGGGTGGGCGCCAGCATGAAGTCGGCGCCTTTCCGGTCCTTCACCCGGAAGACGTTGTCGCCGTACTCCGTCCAGCGGCCGCTCAGCTCGTACGGCTCGCGGGGGAGCAGGGCCGGGAAGTGGACCTCCTGGAACCCCTCGCGGTCCATCTCTTCGCGCACGATCCGCTCGACGTTTCGAAACACGATCCAGCCCAGCGGCAACCAGGTGAACCCGCCCGGGGCGGCGCGACGGATGTAGCCGGCGCGCACGAGCAGGCGATGGCTCGCCACCTCGGCATCGGAAGGGTCCTCGCGGAGGGTGCGGAGGAACAGGGTCGACAAGCGGAGCACGGTCTGGGAGGTTACCGGCCCCGTTCGCGGGAGTCCCCAGCTATACTCCGTGCGTCCTTGAGTTCCTGGAACCGAAGGCGTGGGCCCTCAGGTCCACGCCTTCTTCTTTGAAAGGGCTCCTCCTCGAAGGGGCTCCTCCTTGAAAGGGCTCCTCCTCGAAGGGGCTCCTCCTCGAAGGAGCGCAGGGCGCGAACAGCGAGACGAACCGAAGCACGACCGCAGGGACCAGGCTCCCCGCGAGGAGAGGAGGGTGAACATGAGCGACGCAGTGGTAACACGAGTCACGAAGATGGTCGCCCCCCTCGTCGCCGACATGAAGCTCGACCTGTACGACATCGAGTACCGCGGCGGCGTGCTGCGAATCACGATCGACACCCCTCCCGGATCGCCGGGCGGTGTCACCCTCGAAGAGATCGCCCTGCTCACGCGCATGGTCGGCCGCGACTTCGACCACGAGGATCCGATGCCGGGCCACTACACCCTCGAGGTCACCAGCCCCGGTCTCGAGCGCACGCTCCGGCTCCCGGCGCACTTCCAGCGCGAGATCGGCAAGCTCGTCAACATCCGCCTCCGCGACGTCGCCGCGGGCGACAGGCGGGTGCAAGGTGTGCTCGTCGGCGCCACCGACATCGACTGTGTGGTGCGTCTCGACGACGCAGAGCTCACCGAGCGAAGCATTCCCTACTCCCAGATCGACCGGGCAAAGACCGTGTTCATCTGGGGCCCGGCTCCCAAGCCGGGCAAGGCACCGGCCAAGACCGGTGCTGCCAAGAAGGCCGGTACCAAGCCGGGCTCCACGTCGAAGCCGGGTGCGGCCACGTCCGCAGCGGTCAAGCCCGTCGGCCCGTCCGACGAGCTCGATGCCGAGCCGCAGCCGACCCGGTCGACCCCTACTCCCAGAGAAACGCAGGAGGCGTCATGAGCAGTCTCGACATGTCCGAAGCCGTTCGCATGCTGGCGAACGAGAAGAACATCTCGGTCGACGCGCTGCTACAGGTGCTGGCCGACGCGCTGGCACTGGCCTACAAGCGTCGTCCAGGTGCGGCCGAAGAGGTCGTCGTCGAGGTCAACCCCGACACGTTCGAGTTCAAGTTCGTCGCCTACGACATCGACGAAGACGGCCTGTGGGTGAACGAACGCGACGACACGCCTCGCAAGGAAGAGATGGGCCGCATCGCTGCCCAGACCTTCCGACAGGTGATGGGTCAGAAGATCCGCGAAGCCGAGCGCGACCGCAAGTTCGAGGAGTACGCGAACCGCGAGGGCGACATCGTCACGGGCATCATCCAGCAGACCGATGCTCGCTACACGCTGCTCGACCTCGGTCGTGTCGAGAGCCTATTGCCCCAGGCCGAGCAGGTGCCGTTCGAGCGGCCCGAACCCGGCGCTCGGGTCAAGGCCTACATCGTCGAGGTCCGCAAGACCGCCAAGGGTCCGCAGATCGTGGTCAGCCGCACCCACCCAGGGCTCATCAAGCGGCTCTTCGAGCTCGAGGTGCCCGAGATCGCCGACGGCATCGTCGAGATCCGGGCATGCGCCCGCGAGCCAGGCCACCGCACGAAGATCGCGGTCTGGAGCAACGACCACAACGTCGATCCCGTCGGTGCGTGCGTCGGCGCTCGGGGTGGCCGGGTGCGCATGGTCGTCAACGAGTTGCGCGGCGAGAAGATCGACATCGTCCCCTACAGCGAAGATCTTCCCGATTTCGTCGCCAAGGCACTCTCACCGGCGAAGGTGAAAGAGGTGATCATCAGCGACGACGGCACGCAGGCCGACGTGATCGTGCCCGATCACCAGCTCAGCCTGGCGATCGGCAAGGAGGGCCAGAACGCCCGTCTCGCCGCTCGCCTCACCGGTGTTCGCATCGACATCCGTGGCGAGACCCAGCACCTCCAGGGCCCTGACGACCAAGAGGACTACGCCGAGGGCGTGATGGAGTTCCGCGCTGCCGACGGCTCGATCGTGAGCGCCGCCGAGTGGAACGAAGGCGTTCCGGATGCGGTGGCCGTGGCCGAAGAAGCCGTCGCCGAAGAAGCCGTCGCGGCAGAAGCCGCACAAGAAGCCGCCGGAGAAGTACCTGCGGCACCGTCAGAACAGGAGGGTGGCGACGAACCGGCCTCCTGACCGAGTACGCCAGCCGATGCGAACCTGCGTCGGTTGTCGTCGCTCGTTGCCGCAGTCGGAGATGATCCGTTGCGCCGTCGGCCCCGACGGCGAAGCGCTCATCAGCCGAACGGCCCCGGGCCGCGGCGCATGGTTGTGCACCCCAGGATGTTTCACCAGCGCGGTGAAGCGTCGTGGCTTCGATCGAGCATGGCGACGGACCCTCGGGCCCGGCGCGCTGTCGAGGCTGCAGATCGCGTTCGAATCCACCCCATCACACATGAAAGAATGAACGGCCGCCGGAAGCGCTTCCGGTAGCCCGACGCCGATGAAAGGCTGAATCAGTTTGGCGAAGAACATGCGCGTACACGAGCTCGGAAGAGAGCTCGGGATGACCAACACGGAAGTACTG
>JAYUSX010000445.1:0-7476 GCA_043755475.1 Actinomycetota bacterium | reverse complement strand
TGTCGCGGAGCGATGCCAGCACCGCGTTGTTCACCGCGTAGGTGCGGAGCTGGCTCGCCGTGCCCTCGCTGTAGGTGAGCCACAGCACCACACGTGCGGAGCGTCGCCGAGCTGCGAGCAGGACCTGCTCGACGGCTTGCTGGAACCCCGACGTCCCCTCGTTGTACCCCGCCTTCACCACCACGACATCGATGGGACCGGGTGTGCGCCCGATCGCCTCGACGGCAGTATCGGGTACTTGACCGGTGAACGCACTCCGACACGACGGTCGCACCAGCCGGCGGCAGGGGGCGGCGTCGAGCAGTGGCACCATCCCCTGGAACGCTCGGCGCGATGCGGTGACCACGTTCAACGCAGCCAACGTGGAATCGCCCACCAGCAACACCCGCGGGGTCGTCGGTGCGTTCGCACGCACCGGCGAACCCGCCGCCACCGGCGTACCGACGAACCAACCGGACATGTCGACCACGAGGTCGGTGCCCGCGTTGGAGTACCAGGCCAGTCCACGCGGGGAGAGCGCCGTGATCGCGGCGTTGGCCACCACGGCATTGCGCGACCGAGCATTGATCGACGACGTGCCCGGGAGCTCGGAGCCGGCGGGATGGGCCGTGACGAAACCAGCGGCATCGGTTCTGTCGAGGGTGATGTTGGTGACCACGGCCCCCGCGCCGGGGAGGTCGACCGCCAACTCCCTCGTCCCGTTCGTCCACAGACGGGGCGCGGACGAGCGGGTGTCGACCAGACGGGTCGGGGTGACCGCGACGAACAGCCCGTCGGTGGCGACAGCGGCGCTGGCACCGGTGAACCATCCGACGAGGTCGACCAGCAGATCGGTCGGGCCCGACGTGTACAGGGCCACGCCGGACGGAGACATCGGGACGATCGTCGACCCGGCGATCGCCGCGCCTGACCCGTCGGGGTTGAGCACCGAGCTCGTCGGGGTCGGCGTGCCCACAGCATGGGCGGTGACGAAGCCGGACCTCGTCGCGCCGACGCTGGTGATGTTCACGGCAAGGGCGAGCGCGTCGGCGGGCACCTGCTCGGGTCGGGGAACGACGACGACGGCTCCCTCCTGCAACGAGCCGACCTCGCGGGAATCGAACAGACGCACGGGAGCGGTGGGGACGAAGCGGCCTGCCCGCGCGCTCGCAGCCGCAACGAACACACCGGTCACGTCGACCACCAGATCGACCTGGGCCGGCGAGTAGAGATCGATCGCTCCGGCACCCGACAACGGCACGATCGCAGCATTGGCCACGGTGTCACCCCGACCGGCGTTCACGGTGGACGTGTCGGGGCGCTCCGTGCCGGCCGGCCACGCGGTGATGAACGTCGCGGAGCTCGGCTCGACGGCCGTCACCGTGATCGCCGCGGCATGTGCGCCCGGCGCGATCCCGAACCGACCGGTCACCTGCACGCGGATCGTGGACGCATCGAGCCGTGTGCATCCGCACTCACCGGCGCGGGTGTCGGCGAGACGCTCGGGGCCCACCGGAACGAACCGCGATGGCGGCGAGATCGGCACGGGAGCGGCGTGCGCCGTCGGCACCGCGGAGACCGGCAACACGATCGACCCCACGAGCGATGCGACGCCGACCACTCCGGCGACCAGAGCCGCTCTGCCGAGCCGCATAGGTGTCAGCCGCCTCGATGTCAGCCGCGTGGATGTCAGCCGCCTGGATGTCGGCCGCCTGGATGTCAGTCGCATGGATGTCACCGGGGTGCAAAGCTCGTCGAGTCGCCGATCGCGTCGCCACGCACCAGCTCCATCGGGCTGCGACCACCATCGATGTAGCCCAACGCGTAGGCGCCGACCTCGTATCCCAACAGGCGTTGCAGTCGCTCCGGCATCGCCCGCACCTCGTCGAGCGTGTACGAGAGGTACTGGTTCTCCTCCTGCCGCAACCAACCGAGCACGTAGTCGACGTTGATGCCGATGCGGGTGGTGTCGGTGGTGTTGGCGCCTCCCGCGTGCACGGTGGAGCCGAGGTACAGCACCACCGATCCGCGGGGCATCTCGGCCGGCGACGACTGCTCGATGGTGTACTTCACGTCGTCGGGCGTGCGATGGCTGTCGGGCACCACCCGAGTCGCACCGTTGGCCTCGTTGAAGTCGTTGAGCGCCCAGATCGTGCTCACCTCCACGTCGATGTCGCGCGGGAAGGGGAAGAAGTCGAAGCACCAGTGGTCGCGGTGCAACATCTGCGCCGGCGAGTCGGGACCGATGGCGATCGATTGGGTGAGGTGCAGCTGGAAGGTCGTCTTCTTCGGCCACAGGGTGCGATCGACGACGTCGAGGATCAACGGATGAGCGACGAGCTCGGCGCTCGCCGGCGCACGGGTGAGCAGGGCGCCGGTGCGGCGGGTGTTGTGGCCCGAGAACGCGTCGGCACCGGTGGGTGTGGTCTCGAGCCACGGCTGGAGTTCATCGCTCAGGCGATCGCACACGACCGCATCGACGAGTCGCTCGATGATCACCGCGCCGTGATCGCGGAGCAAGACGCTGATCTCTTCGGCCGACGACGATGCTGTGCAGCGAGGGATCGATCCACCCCGCGCCGATGGAGCAGGAGCGGCGGCACTCGTGGACTCGGTCATCCCCGAACGGTAGCCAACGCGTGTCGAGCGTGAGAGGCGTGCTCGACCGGTGTCACCGAGCGCGGAAGCGGTCGAGCTGTCGCCGCTCGCGTTTGGTGGGCCGACCCGTCGCGCGCTCGCGCACGAACAGTGGGTTCGACAGCTCCCTCGGCGGAACAGGCGGGCTGTGATCGACCAAGCACGTCGCGGCCACCGTCGCGCTGACGCGCTTGTCGATCACCTGCACGACTTCGAAGACCCGCTCGCGACCACCCGCTGTCGCCGTGACCCGATCTCCGATGCGCACCGAGGTGGCCGCCTTCGCGGCTGCACCGTTCACCTTCACGTGGCCACCGCCACACGCATCGGTCGACGCGGTACGGGTCGGATAGAGCCGTACCGCCCACAACCACTTGTCGACCCTGGTGCTCTCCACGGGAGTTACCATCGCGCATGGCCACCGCGAAGATGAAGCCCTCGGTACCCGATCGCACTCAGCACTTCGTGCTCTTCGACGTCGACGGTGTCACCGACGAGATCATGACGGCCACGGCCGACGACGCCGATGCACTGGCCGCCGCGATCGTGGACGCCGCCGCAGCGTTGAGCACCATCGTCGTGCCGGTCGGAGGTTTCGCCGCCGGCGGGTTCGTGGTCACCGGGCACATCGTGGTCGACCTGGCCAAGGCCAAGCGCACCGCAGTACGGGTCGAGTCGCGGTCGCTGCAGTTCGCGTCGATGGGCATCAAGAAGTAACCCACCGCCCGCGCTCGCTCGTGGCCGGTGCCGTTCGCATCCGTCGCGGCCATCAGTCGCCGAGCAATCCCTGGCGTCGTGCTTCGTGCACGGCGGCACCGCGGGTACCCACGCCCAGTTTGGCCATGCTCCGTTCAAGATGAGCGCCCACGGTGCGAACGCTGATGTAAAGGCGAGCCGCGATCTCCTTGTTGGTGAGACCCTCGGCCACGCAGGACAGCACCTCGGCCTCGCGAGCGGTGAGCAACCCCGAGATCCGCTTCGGTGAGCGGCGTCCGCCGGACTGGCGCCACTCCACTTCTGCCAGCTGCGCGAGGCCGAGCGCGCCCACCGAGCGAGCCTCATCAGCGACACGGTCGATCTCGTCGAGGTCGCGGGTCTCCAGAGCGGCATCGAGGCGGCAGCGCAGCACCTCCAACGGCGCCGGCACCGCGGCCCACGCATCGGCGGCAACTCGCCACGAACCGAAGCTGCGATCGCGGATCGTCGCAACGGTCGCGGCGATCGCCGCCTGCTCAGCACCGACGATCTCGACCGGATCAGGCGGCGCTTCCCCCATCGGTGTGCCGGCCGGTGGACTGGTCGGTGTGCCGGGGGACGATGCCGCGCGCCACCACGCCAGCACCAGACGCCACTGTGCGATCGCGTCACCCTCGGCGCAGACCCCACTGCCGTGCAGCGCCGACGCCTGCGCTGCGCTGCGATCGCCCCGCGCGAGATCGACCGCGGATCGAAGCACCCATCGCTCACCCACCACTTCCGGCAGGTCTCCGAGCGGCGACGTTTCCACTCGTTGCACCAGCATCTCGGCTCGGCTCACGTCGCCGCAGATCAACGCGAGCGTCGCGTCGGCCAGATCGAGGTGGGCACGTGGATCGGCCGCCATCTTCATCGTGCGGGCGGAGGCGATCGCCCGCGTCGCATCGCCCAACCTGCCGAGAGTGATCAGCGCCCCGCACCGCCCCACCGCCAATTGGTCGCCCAACGCCTCCAGCCCGCGTACTCGAAGGCGATCCAGCTCGACAGCCGCGGCACGCTCCACATCGAGCGGCCGCCCCGCACGCCACAACACGAAGACACGGTTGCTGGCCAGGCGTGCCTCGGCTGCGCCGTCTCCGGCTCGTGCAGCCGCATCGAGAGCCCGATCGAAGCGGGCCAGCCCGCCCTCCAGATCGCCCCCGATCGCGGCGGCCAGACCGGACGCGCCGGCCGCCTGAGCGATCGACGCAAGATCGCCGAGGGCCTGCGCCTCGGCGAGCGCCCGTTCGGCCTGCGCGGCAGCCGCCGCCGGCTCATCGAGCACGCGTCGCAGCGCATCCACCACCAGCACCTCCACGTGCTCGCGGCACGGCACGGCAGCGATCGCGAGGGCTTGGTCGAGTGCCGTGTCGTGATCGGGGCGGCCCGCTTCAAGGCGCGCCCGGTACTGCAGCAGCAACGTTCCCAGCTGGCCCGCGTCGTCGGTACGCGCCAGCCGCGGCAGGAGGCGACCGGCCAAGTGGTCCGCGTCCACACGATCTCCGGCGGCCAACGACAGTTCTCCGGCGCGCCGGCCGAGGCGGATCAGTGCGTCCTCGCCACCCAGCTCGACGGCCCGCCGCAACGCGACCGCGGCGGTCTCGATCGCGTAGCCGTCGATCGCTTCGGTTGCGGCGCGTTCCCACGCCACGCAGGCTCGAGCGTCGTCGCCGGCGTGCTCCCACACCGATGCAGCAGCGGCCGCGGGTGCCGTCCGCTCGAGCATCGCCGCCAAGACCCCGGCCAGCTCTCTGGCCCCGCTCCCCAGCGAGCGCCGGGCCGCACCGACCCACAGATCCGACGCCGGCACCGGGCCGGCCGGTGGTCGATCCGAGCGACCGACCACGTGGCGTTGTTCGAGCGTTCGCCACAGCGCCGGATCGATCGAGGCGGCTTCGGCCAGAGCGGTCGGTGCGATCCATCCGTCGGCCAACGCAGCGGCCAGCACGGCAGTAGGTGCCGCCGGGTCGATGGCTGTCAGCAGCGACGCCATCGTCCGCTCAGCGTCCCCGGCAGCAGCCAACGCGACCGCGACGGCTGGACGGCCTCCTGCGGAATCGACCACCGCGGCCACACCGGCCTCGTCGAGGTCGGGCGCAGCATCGCGCACCACGCGCGCGATCTGTTCCGGGTCGAGCGGATTCACCAGCAACTCCACGTCGCACCGTTCGCCGAGGCCATGCGGCGCAAGGCCGGTCGCGTTGGACCGACCGGCGAGCAGCACCAGCACCGGCACGTCGTCGAGCAGCGGCACCACGCCTTCCAGCAGTCGCAGCGTCGAGGCGTCGACACCATCGACGTCGTCGACGACCAGCACCAGGGGAGACGCGTCGGTCGCCGAGCGCACGCGGCGCGCGAACCCTGCGAGCAGTGCGAGGCCACCGGCCTCGCCTCCGCCGGCCGCGGTTGCCTCACCCAACCACGCTGCGGCGTCGCCGGGCACCGAGCGCAACAGCCCGGCCAATGGTTCGTAGGGCAACGGTGCGCGGCGAGCGCATCGCCCCGACCACCACTGGTGGGACACTCTGCGCCGACCGAGCTCGGTGCGCAGTTGCCGCACCAGGGCCGAGGCACCGACACCCGGTTCGCCGTGCACCACGACCACTCGGCCGGCGTGCTGGCTGCGACACGCGGCGACGGCCGCGACCAAGACGTCGAGTTCTCGATCGCGGCCGTGGAACCGGCCGGATGATTCCGGATCGCCTGGTGGCAGCATCGGGGGTCAGGTTGCCACACAGGATGCATGAGGGCCGCCCACCGGCCGCCGCAGCCGGGGTCGATCGCTCGACCGGTCGGCGGCGACCGATGTGCGGCCCGCTGGCTCAGCAAAGGCTGCCGGCGAGTCGATGACACCGGATCAGGTCGACCCGATCGGCCCGCACCTGCGCCTCGTGCCGACGGGCAGGTTCGAGCACCGCGGGCGGAGCCACCACGAACGGTGCCGGTGTGCCGGCGCGACCTCCCTGCAACACGACGAGGTGAGGTCGGCCGACACGTGGCGGTCGGGCGGGAAGATGGTTGGTCATGGGGTTCTCCTGCGAGTTCAGAGGTTTCGGCGAGTTCAGAGGTTTCGGCGGTTTCGTCGGGTTCGGAGGTTCGGCGGGTTTGGATGGGCCACAGCGGAGACGGGGTGTCTCGGTGAACTCTGCAACCGGCGGGATCACCGCACATCGGGAAGATGCCCACTTCGACGCCGCCGGATGCGCGCGACACGGGCAACGTCGCGAAGTGGGAGAACTCCCGATGCCTGACGTCCTGCCCCGGGCGCAAGGTCGACGGATGTCGAACCCCCGTCCGCGCCCAGACGCTCTCGCTGTCCGCTTGCGGGACGACCCCCGCACACTGCGAGCGGTCGTGGCATTGGGCCTGTTCTCCTTGGCGGAGCATGCCGTTTGGGTGACCGTGCTGGTGGTGGCGTACCAACACGGCGGCGTGCGCGAGGCGGGCGGCGTGTCGGCGGCGCTGCTCGCCCCCGCTGCCCTGATGGCGCCGATCGCGGCAAGGGAGATGGCCGATCCCGCGGTGCGCAACCCACTCGCGACCGGATACCTGCTGCAGACTGTGACCCTGGCGCTGGCGACGGGGGTGTTGGCGCTCGACCTCGACCCGGTGCTGTTCTACATGGCGGGCGTGCTGGTGACGATCACCACCGTGTTCAGCCGCCCCGCCCACCACGCGTTCATCGCGCTCAGCGGTCCGACGGTCGCGGCGACGGTGGCCACCGGTGCGGTGTCGGGTGCTGCTCAGCTCGCGGGACCACTGCTCGCGGCCGTCGTCCTTGCTCGATACGAGGTGGCCCATGTGTTCGTCATCGCCACTGCGCTGCTGTTGGCGGCGACCGCGGTCACGATCCGACTGCCCGCTCGACCGGCGCTGATCGCAGGCTGCGCGCTCCCCCCGCCGGTGACTCGAGCGACGACCACCGCCGTGATCAGCGGTCGCTCTGCAGCGGACCGGAGATGCATCCTGTTGCTGTTCGGCCTCTTGGGCCTCGTCGCCGTGGTGCTGGGCACGATCGAGACGCTGGCCACCGAGGTGTCGTTCTCGGCCAACCACACCGGCGGCTCGGGAGCCGGAGTGTTGCTGGCCAGCACCGGCACCGGCCTGCTGGCGGGCGCCCCACTC
>JAYUSX010000444.1:0-7498 GCA_043755475.1 Actinomycetota bacterium | reverse complement strand
GCCCGAGTGCGTTCGTTCTCCTCGGGGTTGCCGGGGAACACGCCAGCGTTCAGGTCCGTCGCCCCGACGGATGCGACCTCGTGGAGCTGGTCGCGCACCTCGGCCTCGGTCCCCACGATGGCGAGGTCCTTCGGGCCGGACACCCCCTCGATGTCCATCATCGCCCGGTAGCTCGGCAGCGTGTTGTAGATCGCGAACACCTGCTCGGCGCGATCGCGGGCAGCGTCGACGTCATCGGTGACGCACACTGGCAAGGCGACCACCACGCGCGGCTCGGGCCGGCCGGCGTCTGCCGCAGCTTGGCGCAGCGTCGGGATGGTGTGTTCGCGAAGGGTCTTCACCCCGACACACCAGGTGGACGTGCCGTCAGCGAGAGCGCCGGTCACACGCAGCATCTGGCTGCCGAGCGCCGCCACCAGCACGTTGGGCCGGGAACCGCCGATCACGTTGACGGCACCCTGCACCCGGTAGTCGTCGCCCTGGAACGCAACGGGCTTTCCCTCCAGCAGCGGCATCATCACCGAGAGGTACTCGCGAAGGTGGCGCACCGGCTTGTCGAACGACATCCCCCACAAGGCCTCGACGACGATCTGGTGCGACAGACCGATGCCGAGCGCCAGCCGACCGCCCGTGGCCGCCTGCACGGTGAGCGCCTGCTGGGCGAGCATCATCGGGTGCCGGGGATAGGTGGGCACCACCGCGGTGCCGAGCTCGATGCCAGGAACCTCGCGCCCCACGATGGCGAGCGCGGTGAGCGCATCGTGGCCGAAGATCTGCGGCACCCAGTACGTGTGCAGGCCATCGTCGGCCACCTGTCGTGCTTCGGCGACGATCTGATCGATCGAGCCGTCGTTGATCGCGTTCCCCATGGTGCCGATTTTCATGTGCGGAACCGTAGCCCTCGGCCACCAGCGGGTGAGCCAGCGGAAGCGTCGGACCGCATCTCAGGCGAGGTCGACGAGCTCCAACCAGTCCTTCGAGAAGTAGTCGACCTGACCATCGGGCATGAGCAGCACCTTGGTCGGCTGCAATTGTTCGACGAACTCGGTGTCGTGACTGACGAAGATGATGCTGCCCTTCCACGTGGTGAGCGCATCGGCCACGGCCTGGCGGCTGGGCGGATCGAGGTTGTTGGTCGGCTCGTCGAGCAGCAACAGATTGTTGCGACCCACCATCAACATCGCCAGCGACAGTTTCGTCTTCTCGCCGCCCGACAGCGTGCCGCTCTCCTGGTACACCTTCTCGCCGGCGAGACCCATCATGCCGAGCAGGCCGCGCAGTTGCGTCTCGGTGAGCATGACGCCCAGCGGCACCGCCGTGCGCATGTTGTCGAGCAGCGTGGCACGGGTGTCGAGGTTGTCGTGCTCTTGCGCGTAGTAACCCACGTTCACCTCGTGACCGAACTTGAAGTCGCCGAGGTTGGCCGTGGTCTCTCCGGCGAGGATGCGCAACAGGCTCGTCTTGCCGGCTCCGTTGAGCCCGAGCACCAGTAGTCGCTCGCCTCGGCCGAGGTCGAAGTTCACGTCTTCGAACACCGGCGGCCCGCCGTAGCCCTTCGACAGTCCTTTCGCCTCGATGACCGTGATGCCACTCTGCGGCGGATCGGGGAAGCGCACCTTCAGCACGCGGTCGCCGGCCTTCACGTGTACCCGATCGGCCTCGAGGCGAGCGATCTGCTTCTCCTTGCTGTGGGCCATCGCAGCCTTGGTGGCCTTGGCCCCGAATCGATCGACCACGGTCTGCAGTCGGGCGATCTCCTTGCTCTGCAGGGATGCCTTGCGAGCCAGCCGCTCCTCGTCGGCAGCGCGGCTGGTGCGGTACTGGCTGTACGTGCCCTTGTACTCCACCACGGTGCCAGTCGCATCTTCGGCGGGCCGGTCGAGGTGGAGCACTCGGGTGATCGCCTCGTCGAGCAGGTCGAGGTCGTGGCTGATCACCAGAAGTGCGCCGCGATACGACCGCATGTACGCGAGCAGCCATTCCTTCGCGTCGATGTCGAGGTGGTTGGTCGGCTCGTCGAGGAGCAACACATCGCTGCCGGCGAAGAGGATGCGCGACAACTCGACGCGGCGACGTTCGCCGCCCGAGAGCACGCCGATCGGCAACTCGAGGCGGTCGGCTTTCAGCCCGAGGCCGGCGGCGATGCTGCGGGCCTCGCTCTCGGCCGAGTAGCCACCCGACGATGCGAACTCGTCCTGGGCCTTGGAGTAGCGGGCGACATTGCGATCGCTGGTCTCTTCCTCCATCGCGATGCGCAGCTTCTCGATCCGTTCCATCGCCTCGTCGATGCCGCGACCGGACAGGATGTGCACGACGGCGTTGCGACCCTCGAGATGCCCCGCGATGCGGGGCTCCTGCGGCAGGTACCCGAATCCGCCCTTGCGCAGCACCTTGCCGAGGGTGGGGTCGACCTCGCCACCCAGCACCTTGAAGAAGCTGGTCTTGCCTGCCCCGTTGCGGCCCACCAGACCCACCTTGTCGCGGGGCATGACCGTGAAGCTGGCGTGTTCGACGACGAACTTGCCACCCACCTCCACCGAAACGTCCTGCACCTGCAACATGGCCCTCCATGGTGTCAAGGGAAACCACCCGACACAACGCACTAGCCTCGAAGCTCGTGACCGACGGTGTGACACCAGCTGCCGCGACAGCGCTGCCTGCCGCCGCACAACACCCGGTTCGGTCCTCACCTTGGTCGAAGATCGGCCCTGTGGCCTGCGGGTGCGCGCTCGCCGGCGCTGGAGCTTTGGTGGCCGTGCTCGATCCGTCAGCCGAGGGCAGCCGTTTCCCTGCATGCGGCTTCCACGCCGCGACCGGTTGGTGGTGCCCCGGCTGCGGGCTCACCCGGGCCACGCATCATCTCCTGCGGGGAGATGCCGCCGCAGCGTTGTCGTCGAACGTGTTCACGCCGTTCGTGCTGTTCGCGATCGTGGCCACCTGGTGCACGTGGACGCTCGGTGCGTTCGGCCGCGACGTTCGCAACCCGTTGACGCGCCTGCCGATGTGGGCGGGGCCCTGCCTGTTGGCAGTCGCGGTCGCCTACGGCGTGCTGCGAAACCTGCCCGGCCACCCATGGCAGGCGCTCGCACCCTGACCCAGTTCAGGCCCCCCGTGCAGGCCGCCCGTGCAGGCCGCCCGTGCAGGCCGCCCGTGCAGGCCGCCGAGATCAGGTCGATGGGGGCTGTGGAGGTGACGTCGATGGCGTGGTCGTCGCCGTCGTCGTCGGCGTCGATGCGATCGTGGAGGAAGGTGGCGTGGTCGTCGGCACCGTCGACGTCGAGGTGCTCGCGGTGGTCGTGGTGGTCGAACCGCCGCCAGCACCGGGCTTCGTCGTCGTGGTGGTCGATGTACCGGACTGTCCAGCCTTGACGGTGGTCGTGGTGGAGGTGGCGCTGCTGCCCTTCGGGCGGCCGTCGATCGTGCCGGCGCTGTCGTCGGCGAACACTGAATCGAGGCATCTGCCGGGCGTGGCGGGCGCCTGTCCGAGATGGTCGGCCACGGCGGCGGCGAGCACCTCGCGGCCTTTGGGGGAGGGGTGGATGCCGTCGTCGTTCAGCAGGCTCGGCATGGCTGCAGTGATCGCGTGCCAGTCGACGATCGACAGGTTGTCGTACACGTCGAGCATCGCCTCGATCACGTCGTTCACCTCGCGCATCTGGTCGCGGTGCTCGCTGACGGTCACCAACACCACCGGCACACCATCGAAGTCGTTGACGACCCGGTTGAGCCACTTGAGGTACTGATTCGCATCGTTGCCGTAGTTGGTGCCGAGGAACACCAGGCCGGCGTCCCAGCCGGCGTCGCCTCGCGCCTGCATCACATCGACGCCGAAATCGATACCGCGGCTCACCTCGGCCTCGATCTCCACTTGCCAACCGAGCGGCACGAGGGCGGCGCACATGGTGTTGCTGTACCGCTTCGACGTGGAGGCCAGGATGGAATCGCCGATCATCAGGATCCGGTTGCCAGGCGCGACGAACGCCGTGGTGGTCGGGGCAGGTTCCTCCGTGGTGTCCGGCACCGTGCTCTCGACGGCGTCGGTCGTCTGCACGGCAGGCAGCGGTGCAGGCAGTGCTCCGATCTCGACCGTCGCGGCGGGTGGCGCTGCCGTCGTGTCGGTCCCTTCGGCCGTGGCCCCGCAGCCCGTCAGACCGGCCATCACACCTGCGCCAAGACAGAGCGCGGCCGATGCTCTCAGGGCGCGGGTCGCGCGAAAGTGGCCATGGCGGGGGGACATGAACTGACCATTGCAGTCGCGGAGCGCGGGCAACGCAAGTCACCCGCGCTCTTCGACAACGACTTCGACCACTCGAGACGGCCTTCTGACCGCCGGTTGACAGCACCGTGAGACTCGGGCGAGCCTCACGTTTCTCGTGCGTCAGCGAGCCTTGAGGGCGTCGCGGATCTCGGTGAGCAGTTCGACCTCGCTCGGCCCGGCCGGCGCGGCCTCGGCCGTCTTCTTCACCTTGTTGTAGGCCTTGATGATCGCGAACAGCACCAGACCGGTGAGGACGAGCGCGATGAACGCGGTGATGACCTGGCCGACCTCGAGGTACGTGCCCTTCACCTCACTACCGTCTGCAAGCGTCTGAACCTTGGAGGAGATCTTGATCCGTACCTCGTCGAAGCTCGGCTTGCCGAAGATCGCGGCGACGAGGTTCATCATGATCCCGTCGGTGAAGGCAGCGATCACTCGACCGATGGCGCCCGCCAGGATGACGGCGACAGCCAGTTCGATCATGTTGCCGCCGGCGATGAAGTCCTTGAACTCCTTGGCGAGATTCTTCATGTATGTACTCCCTTGCGTAGGTCGGGTGGTCGCCGATTCGATCGACCCCCTGATGGTTGCTCTCGTTCGCTCCCGACCGGAATTCAAGCAGGTCTGCGAGAGCGTCCTGTTCCGACGCCCCGAGCACCCGATTCGTCGCGCGGTTGTCGAGGCGCGGTGGCGACCCTCACCGAGCGCGGAGCAGTAACGTCGATCGGCGATGGCTCCCGACCAGTACGACCTCGTGATCGTCGGGATGGGATCGGCCGGGAAGGCCGCCGCGGAGTTCGCCACGACGCTCGAGCTCCGAGTCGCCGCCGTCGAACGCGCTCAGGTGGGCGGCGAGAGCCTGTGGACCGGAGGTGTTCCGTCGAAGGCGCTGCTGGCCGCGGCCAAGGTCGCCCATGCCATTCGTCATGCCGACCGGTTCGGCATTGCTGCATCGGAACCGCTGATCGATCTGGCCCAGGTGTGGCATCGGGTGCGCGAGGTGCAGACATCGATCGCGGCCACCGACGATCACCCCGATCGATACGAGGCCATGGGGCTCGAGATGGTGTACGGCGACGCGAGGCTCACCGGGCCGAACGAGGTCACCGTCACCCCTCGGCTCGTCGACTCCTCCGCCTCGGGGCTCGCTGCGACCGAACGCGTACTGCAGACACGGTTCGTGCTGGTGTGCACCGGCAGTCGGCCTGCGTTCCCCGACCTGCCGGGCCTCGACGGCGCCGAACCGCTCACGAGCGAAACCCTCTTCGCGCTGCAGCGACCGCCATCGAACGCGATCGTGCTGGGCGGCGGACCGATGGGCGTCGAGTTCGCCCAGGCGTTCGCGCGCCTCGGCATCGAGGTCTCGCTCGTGCACGACGGTCCACGGCTGCTCCCCCGCGACGAGCAGAGCTTGGTGTCGTTGCTCACCACGGTGCTGCGCGACGAGGGCGTCGAGGTGCTGGTCGACGCCCGCGCTGTGGCGGTGCGCCGTGCACCCGGTGGTGGCGTGGTGCTCACCGTGCACAGCCCCGCCGGTGAGCGTGAACTGCACGCGGAGGCGTTGGTCGTGGCAACGGGCCGACGGCCCGATGTCGACGGCCTCGGACTCGACGAGCTCGGCATCGAGGTCCGCTCGGGCGCCGGCGGTGGCGTGGTGGTCGATGATCGGGCACGCACCACCTTCCGCACCGTGTATGCCGTCGGAGACGTCACCGACGGCGACCGATTCACGCACGGTGCAGAACATGCCGCCGTCGCGGCGGTTCGCGACATGTTCTTCCCTGGCCGCGGTCCGGTCTCCGACCTCGTTCCGTGGTGCACCTTCACCGATCCGGAGCTTGCCCACGCCGGGCTCACGGCCGACGAGGCAGAGGCACGCTTCGGCGAGGACGTCGATGTCTGGCGGGTCGACCTTGAGCACAACGATCGCGCTCGCACCGATCACGCGACGGCCGGCGCGATCATCGTCGTGACCGCCAAGGAACGCATCGTGGGCGCCCACGTCCTCGCACCTGCGGCGGGCGAACTGATCCACGAGCTGTCGCTCGCGATCCGGCAGGGGCTCAAGTTGAACGAGATCGCGTCGATGGTGCACGTCTACCCCACGATGGCAACGAGCGTCGGCATGCTCGCTGCAGAGTCGGCCTCCGAGAAGGCGCAGCGGTACCGCTGGATGGTGAAACGGCGATGACCACGACATCGAGGGGTGTGTGCTCGCCGGCGCGTCGAACGATCTCCGTCGTGGGTCTGCTCACGTGCATCGCGCTCGTCGGGTCGGCTGGGTGCACCACCACGAGCACTCCGCCCACCGCATCCCTCGTGCCGCTGGTGCCACCGGAGATCCTGCCGGTGTCGACACCGGCACCCACCACCACCGTCGCGTCGAGCAGCGACCCCAACAACCCCTTGCTCGTCACCTTGCCGGAGACCGAGTGCGGCTACGCAGATCCGATTCCGGGAGGAGAGGTCACCTTCGCAGTGGGCGATCGACTGTACGGGACGTCGCTCGACGCATCGATCGTGCGCTGCCTCGCCACACTTCGGCCAGATCAGCGTGGGGCGGTGAAGTGGTCGCCCGACTCGACCAGGGCGCTCATCGCGTCATCCACCATCTTCGATGTGCAGGGCATGCGCAACAGCGGTTTCGACGCAACGAACACGCGAGTGTCGTGGGAGTTCCCCGCGGGCGCTGGCATCTTCGGGCCGACGTCGTCGGACCGCACCCTCGTACGTCGCGATGCAGCCGATCCGAACCAGCGTGCGGATGTCACGTTCCTCGGTCGTACCACCGCAGCCATCGCCCACCCGGGCGGCGGGGTGCGCATCGCCGCCGGTGAGGCCAACGACGGCACGAGAGGCGTGTACGCAGCGACCGACGCAGGCGACGGCGTCAGAGCGCTCGCGCTGATCGCCGATCCGGCGATCGACGTGCTCGAACTCGCGGCTGATCCCGAGGGCGACGCCGTGTGGGTGCTGACGGACAACGGCGCCCAGTTCCGCATCCAGCAGATCCTCCTCGGCGACCTGAGTCTGCTCGAGCTGACCAGCGAACAGGCGCCCATCTCGCAGCTCACCCCGGGAGCGGCCACCCGTTCGTTGTCGTGGAAGGTCGGCCTCTGCAACAGCGTGACCACCGCGAAGGTGCTCGATGAACGAACCGGCGGTGCCCGCACGGTCGGCGACGGCACACCGCTCGCAGGTCAGTCCCTGTCGCCGCTCGGCTGGCTCGATGCTGCCCGA
>JAYUSX010000443.1:0-3003 GCA_043755475.1 Actinomycetota bacterium | reverse complement strand
CCGTCTGCACGTGGTCCATGAACGAGCGCAGGCGTGGTGAGACCGCTGGATCGAAGCGGGTGGACGGGATGTGGCGTTCCATGCCCTTCGGCTGGTGCACCCCGTAGTAGCTGGCACCGGTTCGCTCGGCAGCTGCCCGTGCGATCACGTCGGTCATCTCCTCCAACGCTCCGCCGTGGAAGGCCATGAATCCGAAGATGCCGCGCAGCTCGCACACCTCGTCCACGCCAGGCGTGGCGAGGAGCTCGGCGAACTGCTCGCTCACGCCTGTCCGGACGGATCGACGGGTGGCGTCCGGCGTCGCTGGTTGACCAGTGAGACGGCACACGCGGCACCGACGATCACCACGAGCATCCCGGCGACGGGTTCCCAGTTGTCGTACAGGAAGTTCTGGACCTGTTGCTGCCAGCGTTGGACCGCATCGGTGATCGGGTCGCCCTCTTCGCGGATGTCGACCCGCCAGAAGTACCAGAGGAGGTAGGCGCCCGACAGCAGCACGAACGCACCGGCGAGCGTCTCGACGTGTTGCATGCCCGTGCGAAGCACCTTGAGCAGACCGACGTTGGCGAACGCGAGCGTGACGGTGAGCGCCGTGACCAGCAGTGCCATCCCCGCGCCATAGGCGACCACATTGGCAACGCCGGCTGCGTAGCCGGCGCGACTGGCCGCTCCGAACAGGGTGGAGATGAACAGCCCGATCGTGCAGCCGATGGACGCGACGGCATAGGCGACGCCGTACACGAACATCGACTTGATGGTGCGGTCGCGTCCGCCGGCATCGATCTTGGGTGTGTTGATGGGCAACCGGTAGCCGAACAGCATCGCGATGCCGAGCGCGATCAGTGCCACGCCGATCACCGCGGTCGCGTACTTCGCGTTTTCGCTGATCCAGTCGGTGAAGAACCGTGTCACTCCTCCGACGACCAGGAAGACGCTCAAGAACCCGGCCGACACGGCGCCGCTCACGAGCAGGGCACGGCTGATCGGTGCACGCTGCTTGCCGGCTTCGGCGCTGCTGAGTCCCAAGAAGTACAGCAGGTAGGTGGGCAGCAGGATGAACCCGCACGGGTTCACCGCAGCGAGCATGCCGGTGATGAAACTCAGCGACAGGTTCATGCCAGCAACTCCTCGACGTAGGCGCGCAGCTCGACCTCGTCGAGCACCCCGGATTGACGAACGATGGTGCCGTCCGCGGCGACGAACAGCGTGAACGGAGCTGTCGCGATCTGGATCTCCGACTGATACGCACCGTCAGGATCGCGCAGCAGTTCGTATCGAACGCCGCGGTCGCGGGCGAACGACTCGTTCACCTCCGGGGTGTCGACGGGGTTGATGCCGACGAAGCGCACCCGATCTCCGTACTCTGCGTGCACCGCCGCGAAGTCGGGCAGCTCCTTCTTGCACGGTGCGCAAGTGGAGTACCAGTAGTTGAGCACCATCGGCTGCCCGATGAGGTCGGCACTGGAGATCGTCGCGCCGTCGTTCGTCTCGAGGTCGACCGTCGGCAATCGGTCGCCGGACACCTGCGGATTGGTGCCGATCGAAGGGATCTGAGCCGTGCCGGGAGTGTCGAGGACGGCGACGGGGTCGGCCGGATCGCCGGACCAGCTGAGGGCCCAACCGCCGACCACGCTGACGGCAACGGCGATGCCGATCGACCCGACCAGCACTCGACGGTTCGCAGCCACTCGGTCAGGCTACCGACCGGCGCGACGCAGATCATGGCGGGCAGGGCTCCCTGCACCTCCTGCCACAGCCGGGGGGCAGCTGTGGCAGGAGGCACCATGGGGACAGTCGCAGGCTCGCATCAGTGCGTCACCCACGACCGGATCTCGATCGTTCTGGTCGCGTCGTTTCTCGGAATGGACGAAACGGCGCGACCAGAACGGTGCCGGCCGGAACAGCTCGGGAGGTTGCGCGGTGGGAACTACGCGACCAGGTGAGCGGGGATGGGGCACTCGTCGATGACCACCAGGGGCCGAGGATGTTTGGGCGGACGCCCCCTCGGTCGCTTGTGGACCACGATCCGACCGTTGTCGATCAGCTCACCACCCCACACGCCCCAGGGCTCGGCGCGGTCGAGAGCACCCTCGAGGCAGCTGATCGACAACTTGCACTTCGAGCAGATGGCCTTGGCCCGAGCGATGTCGATGACGTCGTCGGAGAAGAACAGCTGGGAGAGCGTGCCATGGCCGTCGGCGCATCGGGCCTGCGGGGTGCGCAGGATGACCGGGACGTCGACGCTGTCGGTCTCTGCCTGGACGAGTTCGTCGAACACCCGATCCACCGCTTCTCGCGTCAGCGGCTCGCGATCCACGTTCGTGCCGGCGGACGTGATGGAGGTGTCGAGAGCGGGGGTGCTCTCGCGGATGTCGATGTCGGCAATGTTGGCAATGATGTCGATGTTGGACGTTGCGTACATGGGATGGATTCCTCTCGGAAGAGTTCGAGATTGCGGGAGAACGGTGTGGACGGACCGGTTGCGATGCGGATCCGGAAGCGGAAAAAGCGAAAGGCCGCCGGGATCAGAGATCCCGACGGCCTCGGAGCGAAAGCTTCCGAACGTAAGCGTGCTTACGACGGAGGAGCTCCGAGGTGTCGGGCCGGGCGACGCTTGGTGGTCGGGTCCATGTGTCCGGCAAAAACTGCCGAGGTCATGGTCGTGCCCACCGATGCGTTCCACAGGTAGCCACCGAGCACGCTGCAAGAGCGCGCGCCAGCGGCCATGTGGCCCTGCTGCGGTGCGGTCGTGCAAATCATGTCGGTGTGTTCTCCTGGTGCGTGGTGTCTCTGAGGCCCGCCGGACAGCGAACCGAGGACAAGGCAATCATCATCTGCCGATGAGGTCAAGTCATTTACGCACCGTCGGCCACGACATCTCCTGATCGGTGCCTTCACCGATCCTGATCGACCCTCGATCAGCGATCTCAGCGGTGGCTCCGGCGACGCGGGACGTCGATCGATCGGATTCGTGCCCCGGGAGGAATCGTCCGCGACGGTCGG
>JAYUSX010000442.1:0-3003 GCA_043755475.1 Actinomycetota bacterium | reverse complement strand
ACATCAGCGTGAGTGCGGTCACGCATCACGCACTCTGGGACTCCTGGGTTCACGAACGCGACGTACTGGTGCCGCTCGGCATCCGCACCGACGAACACGCCGACGAGATCGCCGCATGCCTGCGCTACGCCGCAGGACTCGGCCCGGCCCTGGCGCGCACACGTGGGCCGGAGGGCCGCGGCGTGCTGGCGGTCACGGCGACCGACCCCGAGATGTCGATCGTGGTCGACATCGGCGATCGGGTCGAGGTGCGGTCCCGCATCGTCAGGATCGAAACCGACCGTGACGCCGATGTGGTGCTCGCTGGGAGAGCCATCGATCTGCTCGAGTCGCTGAGCATCCGCCGCCCCCTCGAGGTGGCCCTCCCAGCCGAACACGCCTGGATGCTGAGCGGCTTGTCCGAAACCTTCGATCTGACCGGCAACTGACCGACCCGCGATGAGCGATGGGGGCGGCACCGCCACTCATCGCTCATCGCGGTTGGGGTTGGGGGCGTTAGGCGGCGACGACACGAACGCCATCCGAGACCCGTCGTTGTCACCACGGCATCACGGGAACTACCTCCCGCGGCTGGGGCTCCCGCGCTCGAGACGTTCATGCATCGCTGCGTCCGACGGCGAGATGATCTCGAACGACGGGTTGGTGAGCAGTTCGGGTCCCGCGTCTGCGCGCGATGACCCGAGAACGATCACGACGACCGGAAGAAGCAAGAGGGCCGTCCCGCACCACACGAGCTTGCGATGAGCCATTTGGTTTCCACCTCTCGCATCCGCCGGATGCACAAGTGAGAAACGGTACCAGAGCAGATGCGTTTGACACTCGTGCACGCCTGAGCGCGCGTCGGGTTGGACGGGGTTGTCGTCGATTGCGAGACTCCCGCCATGACGGACACGACCATCACCAACGACGTCGACCTCGCCCGGGTCGAGGCGGCCCTCGACGCACTGCTGGCCGCCAACGATCCGAGGTCGATGGACGATCGCTCGTTCCGCGGCGCCCGCTACGACGCAGGCCTTGCCTGGGTGCACTTCCCCGTCGGTTGCGGCGGCCTCGGCGCTCGTCCCGATCTGAACCGCATCGTCGAGGAACGAGTTCGCAAGGCGGGCGCTGCGTCACAGGATCCGGCGACGTTCTTCATGGCTCTCGCTGGCCCGACGATCGCGACGCATGGCTCGGACGAGGCCAAGCAGCGCTTTCTGCGCCCGATGTTCACCGGCGAGGAGAAGTGGTGCCAGTTGTTCAGCGAGCCGGGCGCCGGCAGCGACTTCGCCGGCCTCGGCAGCCGCGCCGTGCGCGACGGTGACGAGTGGGTGGTGAACGGCCAGAAGGTGTGGAACACCCTCGCCCATCTCGGCGACTGGGGCATGCTCGTCGCCCGCACCGATCCCGATCAGCCCAAGCACAAGGGGATGACCTACTTCGCGCTCGACATGCACGCCCCCGGCGTCGAGGTGCGCCCGCTGCGCCAGATCACCGGTGAGGCCGAGTTCAACGAGGTCTACATGACCGACGCCCGCGTGCCCGACGAGCATCGGATCGGCGATGTAGGGGAAGGGTGGCGCGTCGCGCTGACCACGCTGATGAACGAGCGATCGGCGATCGGGAGCGGCGGTGGCGGCGCCCGTCGTCGGGGTCCGATCGACGTGGCGATCCAGATCTGGAAGGACCTGCCAGCCGAACGACGGTCAGGCGCCAAGAAAGACACCCTCATGAAGCTGTACTGCTCGGCCGAGGCCCAGCGGTTCACGAACGTGCGTGCCGCCCAACGAGCCAAGGCGGGCAACCCCGGACCGGAGATGTCGATCGCGAAACTGGCGATGGCCGAGTTCAACAAGTCGGTCACCGAGTTCTCGATCGACCTGCTCGGCGCAGACGGCCTGGTGGGGTTCGACTACACGTTCCGCCGGCCCGACAGCCTGTCGGTCGACGGGATGGAGGAGGGCATCCGGCACTCGTTCCTGCGAGCTCGGGCCAACTCGATCGAAGGTGGTACCAGCGAGATCATGCGCAACATCCTCGGCGAACAGGTCCTCGGGCTTCCCGGCGAGCCGCGGGTCGACAAGGACCTCCCCTGGAGCAAGGTGCCGCGCAGCTGATCGCGCACAGATCTCACGGTCGCGCGCCCGGGACTCTTGGCACTTGTCGCACCTCACACGAGAGCGCACCATGAGGTCATGACCATCAAGCACGTCATCATCCCCGTCGACTTCTCCGAGGTGTCGATCGGAGCGGTCGATCACGGGCACTCGCTGGCTGATCGTGCCTCGTGTGCGATCGAACTCGTCTCGGTCACGTCTCCGCGGTACACCAATGTGACCACCGCCGCGCTGACATCACTCGCCGCCGAGCAGCGGCTCGACGCGTCGCTTCGCGTGTTGACCACCGACAACGACGACATCGAGGGCACGCTCGTGGATGCCCTGCTCAGCAGCACCGACTCACTCTGGTGTGTCGGGAGCCATGGCCGCACCGCGCTCGGCGAGTTGCTCTTCGGGAGCATCAGCGCCGACCTGGTTCGGGACGCCGAAGTCCCCATCGTGGTCGTCGGCCCTCACGCAGCGGTGCGAGGCGATGCACACGTGATGGCGGTCGCGGTCGACGGTTCCGACCTCTCCGAGTCGATCCTGCCTGTCGCGATCGACGTTGCGGCCGCGCTCGGGCTGACGATCCGATTGCTCCAGGTGGGCATCGGCCACGTGCCGCCCGACGCGAACGACAACAACTACCTCGCGGGCCTCAGCAAGCGCCTCCCCCACCCCGAACACGCGGACTACGACACCCTGTACGGCGATGCCGGCGAGCAGTTGGTGGCGTACGCCGAGCGCACCGAGGATGTTGCGATGTTGGCGATGGCCACTCGTGGCATCCCGGCCGGAGCACGCCTGTCGGTACCGAGCACGGCCATGCGGGTGATGCGCCACGCCGCGGTACCGGTGCTGATGCTGCACCCACGCGAAGCGGAGGCGGTCGCATCCACCGCAGTTCGGGCCGCGCTGGTCGACC
>JAYUSX010000441.1:0-7536 GCA_043755475.1 Actinomycetota bacterium | reverse complement strand
GCGGCCACCGACGAATCGACGCCGCCGCTCATCGCGCACAGCACCTTCACGAACGCGTTCCTGTCGGCGTGGGTCGGGCGGATGGCGCGGTCGGGGCGGTGGAGGCGTGCGACCTGATCCTGGTGACGGCGTCGACCACTGCGGTGATCGCACGATCGACGTCGGCCTCGGTGGTGGTGCGCCCCAGCGTGAGACGTAGAGCTCCGATGGCCCAGTCGCGCTCGACGCCCATCCCGGCGAGCACGTGCGACGGCTCCATCGCGCCGGCGGCGCACGCCGATGCAGCGCTCGCACAGACACCGGCCTCGTCGAGCAAGAACAGCAACGCCTCGTTCTCGACACCGTGCAGGCAGAGGTGAGCCGAACCGGCCACCTTGTGGTCGCGGTCGACCGTCTCCATCACACCGTCCAGCCGCGCGACGAGCGAGTCGACCAATCGATCGCGCAAGGGTGTGATCCGATCACGCTCGGCGTCTCGCTCGGCGTCGGCACACCGAAGCGCCTCGGTCATGGCGATGATGCCGGCGACGTTCTGCGTGCCGCTCCGCCGCTCGCGCTCTTGACCCCCGCCGATCAGCATCGGCGCGAAGTGCGCCGTGCCCCGCGCGACCAGGACGCCGACTCCCTTCGGGCCACCGAACTTGTGCGCCGACAACGAGAGCAGATCGACGTGCGGGGTGACGCTGCGCAGGTCGAGCCACGACACCGCTTGCACCGCGTCGGTGTGCACCATCACGCCGGGGTTCCCTCGCCGCGCGACGGCAGCAGCCGCGGCCACATCGGTGATCGAGCCGACTTCGTTGTTGACCGTCATCACCGACACGACCGAGACGTCGGCGTCGACTGCAGCTGCCAGTTGTTCGAGATCGACACGACCACTGCGGTCGACGGCGACGACGCGACCTCGCCCGTGCTCGACGGCGTGCAGAACGGCATGGTGCTCGACCGCGGGACACACGGCGAGGCCCCCGCGCGCGGCGACCACGCCGAGGACGGCGGTGTTGTCGCTCTCGGTGCCCCCACCGGTGAAGATCACCTCGCCCGGCGCGCAGCCGACAACATCGGCCACCGTCTCGCGCGCGTCGTCGAGCGCAGCGCGCGCCCGCCGCGCGAACCGGTGCGAGCCGTTCGGGTTCGCATACTGCTGGTCGAGGAACGGCAGCATCGCGTCGATCGCCTCGCGCCGCATCGGCGTGGTGGCGGCGTGGTCGAGGTAGGTGAGCTCGATCTCGGCCGACGTGGACCGGGCCGAGGTCCGCTCCGAACGATCTCCTGACATGTGCGCCACGCTACCGACAGGCGATGATGGAGGTGTGCGGGGCTTTCGAAGCGATTCCTATGGCGATGCATTCGCCGACGTGTACGACGATTGGTACGCCGACGTCACGGATCTGGAGACCACGGTGGAGTTCGTGGCGCAACTCGCCACGGCAGACGGCACGCGCGCCGGTTCGCTGCTCGAGCTGGGCGTGGGCACCGGACGGCTGGCGCTGCCCTTGGCGAGGCGCGTGGCGAGCGTCACGGGCATCGACAGCAGCAAGAAGATGCTCGAGCGACTTGCGTTCGCCGACCCGAACAGGACGGTCACGGTGGTGTTGGGCGACATGGTCGACGATCTGCCCTCCGGGCAGCACGAGGTGGTCCTCGCCGCGTACAACACGCTGTTCAACCTGACGAGCGAACCACGCCAGCAAGCGTGCTTCGATCGCGTCGCCGAGGTCCTGGCACCGGGGGGCTCGTTCGTGGTGGAGGCGTTCGTCCCGCAGCACGATGCCGAACGGCCTCGCGGGTCCCAGGTGACGGTGCGGTCGATGACCGCCGACACCGTCGTGCTGAACGCGAGCGTGCACGACACCGTTGCGCAGCTCGCCGAAGGTCAGTTCATCGAGATCTCCGACACCGCAGGGATCCGGCTGAGGCCCTGGTCGATCCGCTGGGCCGATCCGGGGCAGCTCGACGCGATGGCAGCGCACAGTGGGCTCCACGTCGCCCAGAGGTGGGCCGACTACGACCGGACCCCCTTCTGCAGCACCAGCGACCGCCATGTGACGGTGTACACGTCGGCCGGAAATCCGGCTTGGGTTCGTACATGACGAGAACAATCGCTCTAGGGTAGATGATGTTGTGAGCCAACTTCGTCTGAACCCTCTCACCGGTCGATGGGTCACCATCGTTGCCGAGCGGGCCGACCGGCCCAGCGACTTCGCGCCTCGTGTTGCAGAAGTCGAAGCCGGGCCCGACCGTCCGTGCCCGTTCTGCCCCGGAAACGAAGAGGCCACCACGCCGTCGTTGGAGCAACTCGACGCCGGTGGCAGCTGGAAGATGCGGGTCATGCCGAACCTCTATCCGGCGTTCTCCGGTGATGAGCCGTTCTCGGTCCATCACCTCGGCCCGGTGCACGTGGAGGCGGAAGCCAGCGGCATCCACGAGGTCTTCGTCTACAGCCCCCATCACAACGACGGGCTGCACAGCCTCAGCGATGTGGATGCTGCCGACATGATGCGCATCCTGCAGCGCCGCTTCCAGGAGCACGCCAACGCCGCCAACCTGCGCTTCACCCAAGCGATCATCAATCACGGCCGTGAAGCCGGCGCGTCGCTCGCTCACCCGCACGGCCAGTTGCTCGGTCTGCCGTTCGTGCCGGGCGAGGTGCTCGAGGAGCAGCGCGGCTTCAGCCGGTTCGAAGGCGGCTGCATCCTGTGTGCCGCGGTCGAAGCCGAACTGGTCGACGGCAAGCGAGTCGTGTTCGCGAATGAAGACGTCGTGTGCATCTGCCCCTTCTGGAGCGGTTCGCCGTTCGAGATGATGATCATCCCGCGCAGCCACGATCTGCACCTGACCGACTCCAACGACGCCACCCTGGTGGCCATGGGCATCGCCATTCGCGATTCGATCGCGCACCTGCGCGAGGCCGTCGGTGACGTGAGCTTCAACCTCGTGTTCCGCACGGCGCCCCATCACTACACCGGCGCGTTCCACTGGTACGTCAGCATCTGGCCGAAACTGGTCACCACGGCGGGATTCGAGCGAGGCACGGGCGTGCTCATCAACATCGTGCCCCCCGAGACCGCAGCTGCGCATCTGCGCGACGTCGCCGTCCACGCCTGATACCGACCGACAGTCTCACCACGATGGCTCGGATCTCGGTGTCGATCGAGATCGACGCAACACCCCAGCAGGTCTGGGACGTGGTGGAGCCGATCGAGCGGCACGTCGACTGGATGCACGACGCCGTGGCCATCCGCTTCGTCACCGATCAGTCGCGGGGCCTCGGCACGCGGTTCGAGTGCGACACGAAGGTCGGCCCGATCACCCTGGTCGACGTGATGGAGATCACCGAGTGGCGTCCCGGCGAAGCGATGGGTGTGCGCCACGCCGGGGTGGTCACCGGTTCCGGCACCTTCTCCCTCACCCCGATCGATCTCGGTCGCCGCACCCGTTTCAGCTGGACCGAAGAGCTGATCTTCCCGTGGTGGCTCGGCGGTCCGGTCGGCGCATGGGTGGGCGGAAAGCTCGTGATGGGCGCGATCTGGCGGCGGAACCTCCGCGGTCTCGCGCGCATCGTCGAACAGACGTGACCTGAGCGCCGACCTGGTCGGCAGCTGTCAACTCCAACCGAGCTGACGAGCTCCGGCCGTGACCCCCGCCGCGAGCACCACCACCACGACGAACGGCGCCCGTCGCCACACTGCGACCACCGCGATGCCGACGCCGGCCACACGCGGATCGATCTCGAGGTGCTGCCCCGAAGTCAATGTGTCCTTTGCCACCAGAGCTGCGACGACCGCCGCCGGGATGAGCGCGAGACATCGCTCCACGACCGCAGGGAGCTGTCGGCCTGCGAGCAGGAAGAATCCGACGGCCTTGCACGCGAACGCGCCCGCCGCGAGCACGAGCACGAAGGTCCAGCTCACGACCGCTCTCCATCGTTGCTGCGAGCGCGGTCGCGGTGCGGCGCAGCGGTCGGCACACGAGGGTCGGGAGGAACACCGACCAACACCGCGAGTGCCGCACACAGGATCGGCACGCCGACCGGCAGGACGGGCACCAACACCAGACACGTCACCGAGCCGAGGAGTGCCGCCGTGCGTCCGCGAGCGGTTCGCAACTGTGGCCACACCATCGCGACGTACGCGGCAGGGAACGCTGCGTCGAGCCCGAAGGTCACCGGATCGATCGCACTGCCCAGCAGGGCGCCGATCAACGTGCCGGCGTTCCAGAACAGGTAGACGCTGAGGCCCGTGATCCAGAATGCGGCACGCTGAGCCGTCGGATCGTCCTGTGCCATCGACATCGCGGTGGATTCGTCGATCGTCAGCTGCGCCGCCACGAGCCGGACCGGTAGCCGACCCTCGATCCGCCGGCCCATCGACAGGGCGTACACACCGTTGCGGGCGGCGAGCACGAGGGCACCGCCGAGGGCCGAGGCAGGCGAACCGCCGGCGCCGAGGACGCTGACGGCAGACAGCTGAGACGCTCCGGTGAACACGAGCAACGACATCACACACGTCTGCGCCACCGACGCTCCCGCACTGACGGCGCCCACGCCGAACGAGATCGCGAACACGCCGACTGCGGCGCCGAGAGTGACGCTCGCGGTCACGACCGGCCGCAACGTCCGCGCTCGCCAGATGTGTCGATCAGCGCTCATGTGGCAATGATGCGATGCGGTCGGACCGGCGCGTCGCACGTCACCAGATGCGTCGCGCGCACCCGTTGGCCGTCAGTGGACGTCATTCGTCGCAGGACGATGCGCGGCCAGCCACAGCGTTCCGAGCGGAGGTAGGTCGACGAGCGCAGAGCACGGCTGACCCTGCCACGGGACCGGCTCGGCGACGGTGCTGGTGCGACCAGCGTTGAATCCGCTGCCACCGAAGGTGACTGCGTCGGAATCGACCACGATGTCCCACGTTCCCGTCCACGGCAGGCCGACCCGGTATCCGCTGCGCGGTACCGGGGTGAAGTCGACCACGCAGGCCACCGCGTGGTTGCCCCCGTTGGCCCACCGCAAGAACCCGTAGATCGACGATTCTGAATCGTCTGCATCCAGCCACTGGAAGCTCGTCGCATCGGCGTCGCGCTCCCATACCGCCGGCCACGCGTCGGACGCGGCGTTGAGCGCGGCGATGAGGTCGCGTACGCCGCGGTGAGGCGCGTGGTCGAGCAGATGCCACGGCAGACCCGCCGCGTCGTTCCACTCGGTCCAGGAGGCCAGTTCGGCCCCCATGAACACCAGCGGCGCACCCGGCAGCGCCCACATCCACGCGTACAGGGCGCGCACGTTGGAGAAGCGCTGCCAGTCGTCGCCCGCCATCTTTGCGATCATGCTCCCCTTGCCGTGCACCACCTCGTCATGGCTGAGGGGCAAGACGAAGCGCTCGCTGAACGCGTACAACAACCCGAAGGTGAGCTCGTGGTGATGCCAGCGGCGATGCACGGGATCGTTCTTCAGGTACCCGAGCGTGTCGTGCATCCAACCCATGTTCCACTTGTGAGTGAAGCCGAGCCCGCCGTGTTCGACGGCGTGGGTGACCTTCGGCCACGACGTGCTCTCCTCGGCGATCATCATCGTGCCTGGGCACTCCGCGGCGACCACGCCGGTGAGCTGTCGCAAGAACTCGATCGCAGCCAGGTTCTCGCGACCACCGAACTCGTTCGGCACCCACTCGCCCTCCTTGCGGGAGTAGTCGAGGTAGAGCATGCTCGCCACCGCATCGACGCGCAGACCATCGACGTGGAACTCCTGCAGCCAGTAGAGGGCGTTGGCGACGAGGAAGTTGCGCACCTCGGTGCGCTCGTAGTTGAACACGTAGGTTCCCCAGTCGGGGTGTTCTCCTTGGCGGGGATCAGCGTGTTCGTAGAGCGCGGTGCCATCGAATCGCGCGAGGCTCCATTGGTCCTTCGGGAAGTGAGCCGGCACCCAGTCGAGGATCACCCCGATGCCACGTTGGTGGAGGATGTCGACGAAAGCACGGAAGTCGTCCGGAGCGCCGTATCGAGCGGTCGGGGCGTAGTAGCCGGTCACCTGATATCCCCATGATCCACCAAAGGGGTGCTCGGCGACGGGGAGCAATTCGACGTGCGAGAAGCCGAGCGCACTCACATGGTCGGCAAGCGCCTCGGCCATCGAGCGGTAGTCGGTGAGCCCGTGGCGCCACGAGCCGAGGTGCACCTCGTAGATCCGCAGCGCCCGCGACGCCCCGGCCTGACGGTTCGCCATCCAGGCCTCGTCACTCCACCGGAATCCGCTGGCTCCGGCGACGACGCTGGCATCCGACGGCGGGCACTCGGCCGACATGGCCATCGGATCGGCCTTGACGACCGTCTCGCCTGCGGCTCCATGGACGAGGTACTTGTAGCGATGGCCTTGACGCGCCGTCGGGCACACGACCGACCACACCCCGGTGGCCCCCTGCGGCGAGAGCGTCTCGGGCGTCCAACCGTTCCAATCGCCGACCACGTCGACACCGTGAGCGTTGGGAGCCCAGACGGCGAAACGGATGGATCCATCGTCGAGTTGGACGGCGCCGAGGACATCCCAGAGGCGACGATGGGTTCCTTCGCCGAGCAGGTACATGTCGAGGTCAGAGAGAAGCACGACTGCGAGCGTACGCGATCGCGGCGCTCAGGTTCCCGAGAGTGTCCGGCGCACCGGCAGGGCACTACGGTCGAGGCAATGCGTGTGCTCATGCTCTCGTGGGAGTATCCCCCCTTCGTCATCGGCGGCATCGCAGCTCACGTCGACGGATTGGCGAGGGCGATGGTCCGTGGCGGCCATGACGTCGTGGTGTTCAGCCTTCAGCGGCACGAGCCGGGAACGCCTGACGTCGCCGACGACGAGGTGATCGAAGGTGTGCGCGTGGTTCGCGCCGTGGCCGATCTGCCATGGCTGCCCGAGGGCGATCTCGTGGCACGGATGGCCTCGGCGAATCATCAGCTGGTCGGCCTCGCCGCCCGGCTCGGCGACTGGCGACCCGAAGTCGTGCACGCTCACGACTGGCTGGTGGCCTGGGCGGGCGACACGTTGAAGACGTTGTGGGGCGTGCCCCTGGTGGCCACGATCCACGCGACCGAGCGTGGTCGGCACGGTGGCCATGTTCCTCCTGGCATGCCGGCCGCGGTCAACGCCGTCGAGTGGTGGCTGACCTATCAGGCGCGCGAGGTGATCGCCTGCTCACGGTTCATGGTGCGCGAGGTCGTGGGCGGCTTCGAGCTGCCGATCGAGAAGGTCCATCTCGTGCCCAACGGTGTGGACCCCCGGTTGTGGAAGCTGCCCGACGCCGCCATCGAACGTGGGCCGTTGGTGGTGGCGTGGGGAAGGGTGCAGTACGAGAAGGGCTTCCAGGTGCTCGTCCGGGCGATCGCCGAGCTGCGCAGCCGGATTCCCGATGTTCGGTGCGTGATCGCCGGGCGTGGGAGCTATCTGCCCGAGCTGCAGACTCAGATCGACGTCGAAGGCGTCACCGACATCGTCGACCTGGCCGGCTTCGTCCCCGACGACGAGCTCCGCCGAATCCTCACGCGTGCCGGCTGTGT
>JAYUSX010000440.1:0-7553 GCA_043755475.1 Actinomycetota bacterium | reverse complement strand
GAGACGGGGCGAGACCGAGGCAAACTGGAGAGATGCCGGTTGCCCCGTCCCCTTCGATCGTCGACCAGCCGACGACCGACGAGACGATCGATCCCGATCGCCCGTGGGTGGTGCTCGTGTGGAACGATCCGATCAACCTGATGAGCTACGTCACGTTCGTGCTGCAGAAGCTGTTCGGGTACTCGCTCGAGAAGGCGACCGAGCTGATGCTCGACGTGCACCAGAAAGGTCGCGCCGCCGTCAGCAACGGCAATCGCGAAAAGGCCGAACTCGACGTCTTCCGGCTGCACGAACATGGTCTGTGGGCCACCATGCAGCAGGACGACTGACGATGGCGCGCTGGCAGTTCCGCCCACCTGTGGAGCGCACCAAGCAGGGCTTCCGGATCAACATCGACGACCGTGAACGTGAGGTGGTGCGGCACCTGCTCGACGAGATGCGTTCGTTGCTGCTGGGGCCCTCCGATCACCCAGCGTTGAAGCGAGTGTTCCCGACCGCCTATCACCTCGAGGAGAACGCCGAGCACGACGCCGAGTACCAGCGGTTCATGCGCGAGGAGCTGGTCGCCTCCCGTCTGGCCGGCATCGAGACCGTGATGGAGGCTCTCGCCGCCCGACCACCCCTGACGGAGAGCCAGGTACTTGCGCTCGCCCAGGCGCTGAACGGGGTGCGGCTCGTGCTCGGCACCGTCCTCGACATCGGTGAAGACGACCATCCCGACGACATCGACCCCGACGATCCGCTGGCCGCGGAGCATCAGCTCTACGGCTTCCTCAGCTGGCTGCTGGAGTGGACGGTCAGGTCGTTGTCGTCTCGAACATGAAGCACTCGACGCAGCCGGGTCCGAGGTGCGCCCCGACGGATGGTCCGATCCGATAGCGGATGACCTCGTCCACGGCGGCCGTCTCACCGACGGCGGACGCCACGGCATCGGCGATCGGCTCGGTCGCCGCGTCGGCGTGGCCGACCGCCACGCGGAGGTGCCTGCCGTGGCCGATGATCGCCGTGGCCATGACGTTCACGGCGGCGAGCACGGTGTCGACCTCGGAGACCACCGACACCAGGCCGTCGCGAGTCTCGAGCACCGGAAGGCGGTGGGTCGGCGCCGCAGCGTCACGATGACCGCCGGACCGCGCCAGATCGAGCGGGCTGGTGATGAACACGTTGCCGATGGTGGGGGCGAGCGTCTCCGCGACCATCGCGGCTTCATCGATCGTGGCGCCGCGTTCGAGCGCCTCGCCTGCAGCCCAGACGCAACAGCCGATGCCGAAGCTGGCCGCACCCGAGTCGAGCAATCGGACGGGTGCGCCGAGTCGGTGGGCTGCGAGACGCGCCGAGTTGAGCGTTCCGGACACGGAACTGGCCACGTGGATCGACAGGATCTCCGTGCAGCCACCGTCGAGCAGCGCTTCGTAGGCGAGGGCGAACTGACCCGGGCTCGGTTGGCTGGTGAGGATCTCTGGTCGCGCCCGGTGGTCGAACCGGGCGTAGAAGGCGTCGGCATCGAGGTCGACCCCTTCCAGATACTCCTCGTGATCGATCGTGATCGTCACGGGGACGACCTCGACGCCGAAACGTCGTGCCAGCGCCGCAGGCAGCTGCGCGTTCGAGTCGGTACACAATCCGATGCGGAGTGGTCGGCTCATGACTCGTCGTCCGCGGACCTCGGGGAGGTGCGGAACGAGGTCGGGAACGCAACGACCACCTCGACGATGGCGCGGACAGCGACCCGTGGTGTGACTCGGACGATGCCGAGGCCAATCGGGCCAGAGGACATGCGATCAACCGTACGGGGAGCCAGGGTCCCGCGTCCTGCGTGAGCACGGATCGACCCTGATTCGTCATCCGATTCACACCGAACGTGGGCAGGGCCGGGTCCGTCACCGCGCTCCGAGGCGGCCGGCGACGTTCGATCTCCGGCCGCGTCAGCCGCTGGCAGCTTCTCCGAGCTCGGTGAGCCATGCCGGCAGCCGGACCGGGCGGCCCCGTGCGTTGACCGCTCCATGTGCGGTGACGGCCGACGCTCTGACCTCGGCGTCGACGGTGAGCAGGTAGGCGAGTTGGAACGTCGCCCGGGTGGTGCCGCCGAGCACGAGGTGCACGACCACCTCCTCGTCGAAGATCAGCGGGCGTCGGTACTGGACGAAGCACTCCAGCACGGCATGATCGACTCCATCCTTGCGGAGCTCGGTGTACGGCTTGCCAAGCGCTCTCAGGTACTCGACCCGTGCCTCTTCGAGGTACAGCAAGTAGTTCGCGTGATGCACGATGCCCATCGCGTCGGTTTCGGCGAACCGAACGCGGATCCGGTGCGAGAACGCATAGTCCGCCGGGTCGAGGGATGGATCGACATCGAGGCGCACGCGCTGCAACGTAGTGCGCCCGTCGGAGCCGGGCGGGGGTGGGGCGAGCACGTGGAGACCGGATGGAGACCGGATGGAGACCAGCTGGGGACGCGACGCACCTCGATCCAACTCGATCCAAACTCGATCCAACTCGATCCAACTCGATGGAAGCGCCTGGTCTGCGGGGGTGCCCGGAACCGTTGGTGGGATTCCGACGACTCGGTGCTAGTGTTTCGACGCTCTCAACCGGAGAATCTCCTAGCCCCCATCGTCTAGTGGCCTAGGACACCACCCTTTCAAGGTGGCGGCACGGGTTCGAATCCCGTTGGGGGTGCTAGTGACCATTCATGGTCCCGTGGTGAAGTGGAGTTCACGCCGGCCTGTCAAGCCGGAGGTCGCGGGTTCGAACCCCGTCGGGACCGCTGCGAGCGCAAGCTCGTTCGGGTGTTGAGTGCGGGACCTGTTCGCAGGCCCGCACCGGCAGCCGCAGTCACGGTCGAGTAGCTCAGTCGGCAGAGCACACGCCTGAAAAGCGTGGGGTCACCGGATCGACGCCGGTCTCGACCACCTCGATGTCAACGCCGCAGGCATTGCCTGCGGCGTTGAGTCGTTCTCCGGCCGATGCCGGATCACACAGCTCCCCGAGCCTGCGGGAACGACGCGGCCGTAGCCTGGAGCGATGGCCGGTCCGTTGCAGCTCACCTTCGTCGCGTCGGCGCAGCGGGTGGCCGACCTGCCGCCCTCGCCCAGCGAAGTGGCCCTGGTTGGTCGCTCGAACGTGGGCAAGTCGGCGCTGATCAACGCCCTGGCCAACCGGAAGCAGTTGGCCCGGGTGTCGAACACCCCGGGTCGCACGCAGCTGATCAACCTGTTCACGCTGCCCACGGGCGGCACTGTGGTCGACCTCCCCGGCTACGGGTACGCGTCGGTGCCCACGCGCGAGAAGGTGAAGTGGGGCCCGATGATCGAGGGCTACCTGCTCGGTCGCGAGCGCCTGCAGGCCCTGTTGCTGCTCGTCGACGGTGAGATCGGCCCCACCAAACTCGACTCGCAGATGATCGACTGGGTCCACGCGAACGGGATCACCACCGTGATCGTCGCCACCAAGCTCGACAAGGTGAAGCCGTCGAAGCTGGCCGGGCGCAAGCAACAACTGGCCAAGGGGTGCCGGCTCGACGAAGGCGACATCTTCTGGGTGAGCGCGGCCAAGGGCACCGGGATCGACGCCCTTCGCAGCCACGTGATGGCCCTGCTCGCCCTCGCCGACTGACGTCCGCACGGGCCGCTCCCCACCCGCCGTCGACATCCCGCCGACGTCGCCGGCGCGCGCTCTGCGTCATTCGAGCGATCAGTTGGATCGTCATCCAATTGACATGAACGTCATCAACTGGTGTGCTTCGACGCTCCGTGGTCACCGATGTGTGCCGATCTTGACGGTTTTCGAACTCAATCCAGCCGGTGAACATGACGATTCAATGACATGCGTTTCACACTGCTCTCCAAGGTGCTGGGCGGCACCGGTCGCCATGCGAGGTCACTCGACCTCGACCAACGCCTCCCATCACCCGGGCGGGCTCGATCACGTCGGCTGACCATGGCCGTCGCCCTGTCGGGGGCGATGCTGATGTCGCCACAGGGATGCGCACCCACGACGGCGCGCTCGGCGGCGGTCGCTCCGGCGGCACCCGTGACCATCACCGCGGCAGGAGCGACATCGATGACGATCACCTGGGCGGCCGTCGGCGGCGCACGTTCCTACGACCTCGTCTATGCGGGCACGGGACTCAGCGGACCGATCACGATCACCCGGCTCACGACCCGGACACGAACGATCAGCGGCCTCACGCCTGGCGGCACGTACGAGGCCCAGGTGCGCGCCGTGACCAAACGGGGCCGTCGGGCGTGGTCGCCCGCCGCGAGGGTCGTTCTGGCCGGGGCGGCAGTGACGCCTGCTGCGGAGACGCCCGTGGTCACCACAGGACCCAACCCCGCTCCCGTGGAAGCGCCGACGGTGCCGCCCGCGGCACCGTCCGCCGCGGTGCCCGCATCGGGCGGCGCTGCGGTGAACGGACCGCTGCCAGCCCCGTCGGCCGGCACATCAGCCGCTGGCACGCAACCCTTCGGTGGTCCCATCCAGGCGTCCGGTGATGGCACCGGCAACTTCCGAGTGACGTGCTTGTTCTCGCACATGAACGCCGACGACTCGATCGTGTTCCCGGGACGAGCCGGTGCCGCACACCTGCACACCTACTTCGGCAACACGACCTCGGTCGCGACATCGACGCCGGCCTCGCTGCTGTCGAGCGGCAACTCCACCTGCAGCGGTGGGACCAGCAATCGCTCGTCGTACTGGGTGCCGACGGTGCTCGACGCGTCCGGCCGACCGGTGGCCCCGAGCATGAACCAGGTCTATTACAAGAGCGGGTACCAGGGCACCCACTTCTCGCGCATCCATCCCACGCTCCCCAACGGTCTCAAGCTGATCGCCGGGAACGCCCGCGCCGCAGGGCCACAGCCCCAGGACGCCGGCCAGGACACGGTGCGTTGGACATGCGGCGTCGACACCAACAACGGCCCGACGATGATCGTCGGCTCCACCCCGGCGATTCCGAGTTGCGGTGCCGGCACCGATCTCTGGGCCGTGATCCGATTCCCCCAGTGCTGGGACGGCGTGAACCTCGATTCGGCTGATCACAAGAGCCACATGGCGTACGGCACGTTCGGCGTCGGGTGCCCCGCCAGCCATCCGGTGGCGCTGCCCGAGATCACCTACAACGTGCACTGGCCGGTGACGACGGGCACCAGCGCCGGGTGGCGACTGTCGAGCGACATGTACGCCGGGCCCGGCGGCTACTCCTTGCACGGCGACATCATCACCGCCTGGGACCCTGCCGTCAGCGCCACCTGGTTGCAGAACTGCGTCCGGCGAGACGCCGACTGCCACATCGGCATCGTCTCGGACACACGGCAGTTGACCTACGCCACGCGCTGACCCGCCTCGCGTCGGGCCTCGTCAGCGGCGTCTGGCGTCTGGCGTCCGACATCCGACATCTGCTCAGCGACCACGCCGCCGCATCGCCCCCCGTGCCCTGGCCCACAGGTCACGGGGGTCGGGCAGTGTGAAACCGCGCCGGACGATCGCGAACTTCCTGCTCGAGTAGGGCGGGTACAGCAATGCCGGATCGAATCGGGTTCCGCGCTCGTGGATCGCCCGACGATGGCTGAACGTATCGAAGCCGTCCTTGCCGTGATACGAGCCCATGCCGCTCTCGCCGACTCCGCCGAAGGGGAGATGTGGGTTGCTGACGTGCATGATCGTGGCATTCACACACACGCCGCCACTGCTCGTCCCGGTGAGCACACGGTCGTGATCGGCGTCGTCGGCGCTGAAGGAGTACAACGCCAATGGCTTGTCTCCCTCGTTGACGAACGCGATCGCCTCGTCGAGGGAGTCGATCGCGACGATCGGCAGGATCGGCCCGAAGATCTCTTCTCCCATCACCGGGTCGTCACGGGTGATGCCGACGAGCACGGTGGGAGCGATGTAGCGGGAATCGGCATCGCTGTGGCCTCCGATCGCAACCGTGCCGCAGTGCAGCAGCTTCTCCAAGCGGTGGAAGTGCGAGTCGTTGACGATGCGGGCGAAGTCGGCACTCCGCTGCGGATCGTCGCCGTAGAACTCGTGAACCCGCTGGCGCAACTGCTCGACCAGTCGATCGTGCACGTCGCGTTCGACGAGCACATAGTCGGGGGCGATGCACGTCTGGCCTGCGTTCATGAACTTGCCCCACGCGAGCCGACGCGATGTCACCTCCAAGTCGGCGTTTCGGGTGACGATCGCCGGGCTCTTGCCACCCAGCTCGAGTGTGACCGGTGTGAGATGCTCGGCTGCGGCTCGCATCACGATTCGAGCGACACGCCCGTTCCCGGTGTACAGGATGTGATCGAAGCGTTGCGTCAGCAACTCGGTCGTCTCGGCCACGCCGCCGAGCACCAGCGCCACGGCGGGTTCGCCGAGCTCTGCGATCAGCGCCGCGACCGCATCGGCCGAGTGGGGCGCGAGCTCGCTGGGTTTGCCCACCACGGCGTTGCCGGCCGCGATCGCCGCGATCATCGGCAGCAGCAGGAGCTGGACCGGGTAGTTCCATGGAGCGATCACGCACGCGACGCCCAGCGGTTCACGCTCGATCCTCGACGAGCCCGGCTGAAAGGCAACGGGTGTGGGCACCTTCTCCGGCGCCATCCAACGATCCAGCTGAGCGAGGGTGTGATCGATGTCGGTCACCAAGAAGCCGATCTCGGTGGCCCATGCTTCGAAGGCGGGCTTGCCGAAGTCGGCCGCCAGCGCCTCGAGCAGGACACGCTCGTTCGACACCAACAGGTCGCGCAGCCGGCGCAACGTCTCGACGCGCCAGCCCCGCGGTCGCGTCGTGCCACCGGCGAATGCCCGACGTGCGCTGTCGACGATGACGGCGATCTCGAAGATCGGTGTGACCGTGGGGGCGGCGAGTGTGGTGCTCATGCCGAAAGGCTACGGCGTGCGTCGAACGCGCCGAGCAGGCACGCCCGCCGACCGACCAATGGCTGACCTGTCGCCGCCGCCGCAGCCGGTCAGCCGAAGTCGGTCGAGGCGAGCTCGGGCTCGTCGGCCACGATCGCGTCGACCATCCGCTTGGCAACGACCATTGGATCGAGCCCAGGGCCGAACGTGGGCGCCGTTCCGGCGATGGCTCGATCGACGAGGCCGGTCTCGGTGTGCGGCGGACGGAAATCGGCGACATGCACTCCCAACCTGCGGGCCTCGCGACGAAGACCGGGAATCGCGTGTGAGATGGCCGCCTTCGACGCGCAGTAGGGCACCAGATCGGCGAGTGACTTCTCGGCCACGACTCCGCTGATCGTGGCGAAGAAGCCCTTGCTCTCGGCGAGCGTGGGCAACACCGCGCGGGCGAGCCACAGAGGCCCCAGAGCATTGGTGAGGAACAACTCCTCCATCACCGCCGGGTCGGTGGACACGAGGTCGCCGAACGCCACGATGCCCGCCGCGTTCACCACGCCGTCCAGCCTCCCCTGCATCCCCAGCGCACCGCGCACCACGGCGTCACCTGCGTGGGAATCGCGGAGATCAGCGACGATGTCGGGACCGTGACGTCCGGCGCCGAGCACGATCGACCCGCGCGAGCGGAGCTCGTCGGCGATGGCGCTGCC